>NZ_DBNGPQ010000179.1:0-104312 GCF_057122925.1 Umezawaea sp.
CGGGCGACCGCCCGGCTGTGCGTCTGTTGTGGTTGTGCTGTTAGGCCTTGGTGGCTGCTCGGCGCCTGCGGGCTACTTCCGCCAGTACCACGCCCGCCGCCACCGAGGCGTTGAGGGACTCGACTCCTGCCGCCATGGGGATCGAGACCGTTTGGTCGCAGGTCTCCTTGACCAGGCGGGAGAGGCCTCGGCCCTCTGAGCCGACGACCACCACCAGCGGGCCCGTTGCCAGTTCCAGGCCGTCCACGTCCACGTCGCCGTCCGCGTCGAGGCCGACGATCATGAAGCCCTCGTCCGCCCAGTCGCGGAGGGTGCGGGTCAGGTTCGTCGCCATGGCGATCGGCACCTTGGCCGCCGTGCCCGCGCTGGAGCGCCAGGCGACCGCGGTGATGCTGGCCGAGCGCCGTTGCGGCAGCAGGACGCCCTGTGCGCCGAAGGCCGCCGCGGAGCGGACGACCGCGCCCAGGTTGCGGGGGTCCGTGACGCCGTCCAAGGCGACCAGCAGCGGCT
Source organism: Umezawaea sp. (assembly GCF_057122925.1). Lineage (NCBI taxonomy): Bacteria > Bacillati > Actinomycetota > Actinomycetes > Pseudonocardiales > Pseudonocardiaceae > Umezawaea > Umezawaea sp. The sequence continues at coordinate 511 of NZ_DBNGPQ010000179.1, forward strand.
GGTCGCGGGTTTGGCGGGTGAACTCCAGCAGGTCGTCCGGGTGGGCGTAGCTGAACGGCGGGACCTGGAGGCCCAGGCCCTGGTGGAGGGCGCCGCCGGTGATGCGGTCCAGTTCACCGCGGGTCACCTCCAGCACGGAGATGCCGCGGTCCGCCGCCAGGGCGACCGACTCGGCCACGCGGTCGTCGGAGTCGATGCCGATGGCGACGTACAGCGCCGTCGCGGGGATGCCCGCGCGCAGGCACTCCACGACCGGGTTGCGGCCCGCGACGGTTTCGGCCTGGCCCTCGTTCTTGCGGCGGGCCCTGGCCTTTTCGGTGTTCGCCGCCTTGGCCGCGTTCGTCGCCCGGCGGTAGGCCGGGTGGTTCGGGCGCTCTACGGCCTTCGGGGTCGGGCCACGACCCTGGAGGCCCTTGGACTTCTGCCCGCCGGAGCCGACGACGGCACCCTTCTTCGAACCGGGGTTGCGCATCGCGCCCTTGCGCTTGGAGTTACCAGCCACGAGCTCAGTCGTCCCTCAATGTCCACTGCGAACCGTCGGGGTTGTCCTCGACGGCGATCCCTGCGGCCTTCAAGCGGTCGCGCAACGCGTCCGCCCTGGCGAAGTCCCGGTCCTTGCGGGCCTGCAGGCGTTCTTCCAAGACGTGCGCCACCAGCGCCACGAGGGCCTGGCGGGCACCGGTGTCCGTGCTGGTGGCCTCGTTCCACTTGGGGGACAACGGGTCCAGCCCCAGGAGGTCGGCCATTCCGCGCACGCAGCCCGCGGCTTCCCGCGCGGCCTCGTCGTCACCCGCGTCCAGCGCCGAGTTGCCCTCGCGGACCTTGTTGTGCAGCGCGCCGACCGCGAGCGGGGTGCCGAGGTCGGAGTCCATCGCGGTGACGAACTCCGGGCACAGCTCCCCGCTGAGCGAGACGACGCCGGTCCGCTGGACGACGCGGCGCAGGAACGACTCGATGCGGCGGTACGCCGACACCGACTCCTCCAGCGCGCCCTCGGAGTACTCGATGGTCGACCGGTAGTGCGGCGTCACGAGGTAGTAGCGCAGCTCGGGCGCGCGCACCCGGTTCAGCATCTCCGGGATCGACACCACGTTGCCGAGAGACTTGGACATCTTCTCGCCGCTCATGGTGACCCAGGCGTTGTGCATCCAGTACCGGGCGAAGCCGTCGCCGACCGCCCGCGACTGCGCCTGCTCGTTCTCGTGGTGCGGGAAGACCAGGTCGATGCCGCCGCCGTGGATGTCGAACTCGCTGCCGAGGTACTCCGTCGCCATCGCCGAGCACTCGAGGTGCCAGCCGGGACGGCCCGCGCCCCACGGCGTCGGCCACGACGGCTCGCCGGGCTTCGCGCCCTTCCACAGGGTGAAGTCGCGGGGGTCGCGCTTGCCGCGCACCTCGCCCTCGCCCTGGAACACCTCGTCGAGCTTCTGCCCCGACAGCGCCCCGTACTCGGGGAACGAGCGCACCGCGAAGTAGACGTCGCCGCCCGCCGCGTACGCGTGCCCCCCGTCGATGAGCCGCCGCATCAGGTCGACCATCTGCGTCACGTGGCCGGTCGCGCGCGGCGCGTACGACGGCGGCAGGCAGCCGAGCGCGTCGTAGGCGTCCTCGAACGCGCGCTCGTGCGTGAGCGCCCACTCCCACCACGGCCTGCCGTGCTCGGCTGCCTTGGCGAGGATCTTGTCGTCGATGTCCGTGACGTTGCGCACCAGCCGCACGTCGGCGCCGCCGCGCGCGAGCCAGCGGCGCAGCACGTCGAAGTTCAGACCGCTGCGCACGTGGCCGATGTGGGGTACGCCCTGCACGGTCGCCCCACACACGTAGATCGACGCCGTACCGTTGACCAGCGGGTGGAACTCCCGCATGGACCGGGTCGCGGTGTCGTACAGGTGGAGGCTCACATCACGAATGGTACGGGCGAAGGCGTGAGCGGGGTGAATCGACCGCTCAAACGGGGATAATGCCGTGCTTCCGCAGCGAGTCGACCAGCGCGGTAGGCCGCTCGGCCGTCCGCAGCGGCTCGACGATCGCCACCCTGCTCCCCACCGCGGCGGCCCCGCCGTCGGCCTCCTCGCTGTCGCCGACCATCAGCACCTCGGACGGGTCGACCCGCAGCCGCTCGCACGCCAGCAGGAAGATCTTCGGGTCCGGTTTGATCAGCCCCTCCTCGTAGGAGAGGACGACCTCGTCGACCAGGTGGCTGACCCCGAAGCGGTCCAGCACGGCCCGGACGTTCCAGCCCGTGTTGCTCACCACGGCCACCCGCAGGCCTGCCTCGGACACCGTGCGCAGCGCCTCGACGGTGTCCGGGTACGCCCGCCAGTAGGCCGCGCTGACCAGCCGCTCGTAGAACGCGAGCGCCGCGCCCGGCTCGGTCAGCCCGGCGGCCCGGAGCGCGACGACGTGGACGTCCCGGTGCACCTCGGCGTCGAGGTCGCGCCGCAGCCAGAGCTCCTCCATCTCCGGCGTCAGCCCCTCGGCCACGCCGACCGGCGCGGTGAGCGCGCGCATCAGGTCGCCGTGCTCCTCCAGCGCGTCGTGTTCGAGGCGGAAGAGCGTGCCGGAGAAGTCGAAGAGCACCGCGCGGAGGGCCATGCCCCTCAACCTATGTTGGTCTGGACCATGTTGGGGAGCGTTTGTGACGGCTTCGGCAGGGCGACCTACGCGACGTGGCCGGTGACCTTCGTGGGCGTCAGGCGGAGGACGACGCGGACGTGGCCCTCGGGGGCCGGCTCGTGGTCCTGACCGGTGTACTTCCGGGACAGGGCGTGGCCGACGACCAGGCCCTCGTCCTCGGTGATGGTGACCGTGCCGCGGACCTCGGCGTACACCTCGGGGTCGGCGAGGTCGAAGACGCTGACGCTGGCCCTGGGGTCGCGGCGGAGGTTCCGCTCCTTGCGGCGGTCCTCGAGGGTGGAGAACAGCAGGTCGTCACCGTCGCGGATGACCCAGATCACGGACGACTGCGGGCTGCCGTCGGGGTTCGTGGTGCAGAGCACGGCGTAGTTCCGGGCGTCCAGGAGGGCGCGGACGGCGTCGTTGAGGATCACGCGACCACGACCAGCGCGGTCGCGATGGCGGCGATGCCCTCGCCGCGACCGGTGAGACCGAGGCCGTCGGTCGTGGTGCCGGACACCGAGACCGGGCCGCCGACGGCCTCCGAGAGGGTCGACTCGGCCTCGGCGCGCCGCTTGCCGATCTTCGGGTTGTTGCCGATGACCTGCACGGCGGCGTTGCCGACGCGGTAGCCGGACTCCTCGACGAGCCTGCGGACCTCCTTGAGGAGCGTCACACCGCGCGCGCCGGACCAGCGGGGGTCGCTGGTGCCGAACACGGCGCCCAGGTCGCCCAGCCCCGCGGCGGACAGGAGCGCGTCGCACAGGGCGTGCGCGGCCACGTCGCCGTCGGAGTGGCCCTCGCAGCCGTCGACGCCCTCCCAGAGCAGCCCCGCGACCCAGCAGTCGCGACCCGCCTCGACGGGGTGCACGTCGGTGCCGATGCCGACCCTCAAGTGGTTCCTCCGGTGAGCAGCGCCTCGGCGACAGCGAGGTCGAACGGTGTGGTGATCTTCATGGCGTTCGGGTGCCCCGCGACGGTGGTGACCGCCACACCGAGGCGTTCCACGAGGCCGGCGTCATCGGTGGCCCGCACGCCCGACGCGTGGGCGCGCAGCAGCACGTCGGCGGTGAAGCCCTGGGGGGTCTGCACGATCCGCAGCGCCGAGCGGTCCGGGGTGGCGACGACCACGCCGCCCGCGTCGACCTGCTTGACGGTGTCGGCCATCGGCAGCACCGGGATGACGGCGGGACGACCCGCCTCGACGGCCTCGACGACCCGCCGGACGACCTCGCCGGGCGTGAACGCGCGGGCGGCGTCGTGGACGAGCACGATCCGGGTGTCGGGGATCTCACGGAGTGCGTACTCCAACGCGAGACGAACGGAGTCGGTGCGCTCGGCACCCCCCGCAAGCACGTGCACCGCCCCGCCGGCCGAAGCCAGCGAGGCGGTCACGGTGCACATCGTGTCCACATCGGACGGTGGGGCAGCGACTACCACGTGTTGCACGCACCCCGCGTCGAGCAGGCCGCGCACGGCACGAACCAGAAGCGGAACCCCGTTGACCGGCACGAGCGCCTTGGCCATGCCGTAGCCGAGACGCTCACCCCGACCGGCCGCGGGCACGAGCGCGACAACACTCACGTCCGCGGTCCGAGTGGAGTTCGTGCGATCAGGACGCGGTAGCGAGGACCTCGTCGAGGAGGACCTCAGCCTTGTCCTCGTCGGTGCCCTCGGCCAGCGCCAGTTCGCTAACCAGTATCTGCCGAGCCTTCGCCAGCATCCGCTTCTCGCCCGCGGACAGACCGCGATCCTTCTCGCGCCGCCAGAGATCACGCACCACTTCGGCCACCTTGTTCACGTCGCCGGAGGCGAGCTTCTCAAGGTTTGCCTTGTACCGCCGCGACCAGTTGGTCGGCTCCTCGGTGTGGGGAGCACGCAAGACCTCGAAGACTTTGTCGAGACCCTCTTGGCCGACAACGTCGCGCACGCCTACGATCTCGGCGTTGTCAGCGGGCACGCGAACCGTGAGGTCGCCTTGTGCGACCTTCAGGACGAGGTACTTCTTCTCCTCGCCCTTGATCACACGGGTCTCGATCGCTTCGATGAGAGCGGCACCGTGGTGCGGGTAGACGACGGTCTCTCCGACCTTGAAAACCATGTGTCCTCTGCCCCTTTCGCTACCCCCATCCTAACACGCCGGGCAATCCCCTCACCGGCCTCCGGAGTTGGGTAATGGCTGGTCAGGGCCATGCGGGGGGTTGACAAACCACCTGTTGACGTGCCACACCTATGGTCGGACGCTCTCCGCTCACGTCCCAGGTGGGGCCGAACGCGCCCTCCGGGGCACCACGTTCGGCCCGTCCGACGCCACCCCGTTAGGCTCCTGCACCGGTGGTCGGCCCGGTTTCCAGGGCGGACCCTCTCGCCGTACACCAGGAAGGATCCTGCAGCCGTGGGTCGCGCAGAGCAGAAGTCCCGTCTCGCCGTCGTGGTCGCGCTCGCAACGGGCCTCGGGCTCGCGCTCGCCGGGTGCAGCGCGGGGCAGGTCACGCAGACCGACACCCAGGTCGCCACGGTCGACGGCGCCTCGGGCAACGTCGGCTCCATCGCGGTGCGCGACGCGCAGTTCGCCTTCCCGGTCTCGGGCCACGACTACCAGGCGGGCGACGAGGCCCCCGTCGTCGTGACGATCGTGAACAACGGCACCGACGCGGACAAGCTCCTCTCCGTCTCCGGCGAGGTCGGCACGGCCGAGCTGAGCGGCGACGTCGACCTGGAGCCGCAGACCTCCGTCGCGTCCCTGTTCGCCGACCTCGACCGCAGCGGCAGCGCCCACTCCACGCCCTCGGTGACCGCGACCTCCGCCCCCTCGGGCAGCTCGTCGGCTCCGTCCTCCTCGGCTCCGTCCTCCTCGTCCGACTCCTCGTCGACGACCGGGGCGCCGTCGACCACCGGATCGCCGTCCTCCGCCACCTCGTCGGTCACGGGCAGCAGCTCCCCGACCAGCGGCGTGTCGACCCCGGCCTCCAACCGGCCGACCTCCTCCGCCGAGCCCACGGTGCTCGGCAAGGTCCAGATCGTGGTCAAGCTGACCAAGGAACTCCGCCCCGGCCACACCGCGAAGGTGACGCTGCTGTTCGAGAAGGCCGGTCCGATCACCCTCGACCTGCCCATCGGCGCCGACCCCAAGCCCCGGCCCGAGGGCAAGACCGAGCACTGAGACTTGGCCGCGACTACGTCGCGGCGGCTCGGCCGCCATCAGTCGGCACGTCGGCCCCGATCTTTTTCGAGCAGGGCAGAGACTTCGTCCCTGCCCTGCTCGAAAAAAATGGGAACCGACCTACCGACGCGGCCTCGCGCTGGAGGGCCCCGTCCTCGTGGGCGGGGTTTTCGTGTCGGTGGGGTGTTCTACCGTCTCGGGTGTGCCAAACAAGGTTCGTGCCGCGCGTCCGCAGTACCGGTGTGCCGAGTGCGGGTTCGAGTTCGCCAAGTGGGTCGGTCGGTGCTCCGAGTGCCAGGCCTGGGGGAGCGTCGAGGAGCGCGGGTCGGCCACACCGCTGGCCCGGATCGTGGCCGGGGCGCCCACGTCCAGGGCGCGGCCCATCGGTGAGGTCGACATCGAGTCGGCGCGGGCCACGAAGACCGGCGTGGACGAGCTGGACCGGGTGCTCGGCGGGGGCATCGTGCCCGGCGCCGTCGTGCTCATGGCGGGCGAGCCGGGCGTCGGCAAGTCGACGCTGCTGCTGGAGGTCGCCTACCAGTGGTCGTCGAAGGTCGGCCGGAGCCTCTACCTGACCGGTGAGGAGTCCGCGGGCCAGGTGCGGCTGCGGGCCGAGCGGACCGGCAACCTGCACGGCGAGATGTACCTGGCCGCCGAGAGCGACCTGTCCGCCGTCCTCGGGCAGGTCGACGAGGTCAAACCCAGCCTGCTGATCATCGACTCGGTGCAGACCATGTCGTCGATGAACGTCGACGGCGTCGCGGGCGGCGTCAGCCAGGTGCGGACGGTGGCCGCGGGCCTGATCGCGCTCGCCAAGGAGCGCAACCTGCCGGTCGTGCTGGTCGGCCACGTCACCAAGGACGGCTCCGTGGCCGGGCCGAGGGTGCTGGAGCACCTGGTCGACGTGGTCCTCCAGTTCGAGGGCGACCGGCACTCCACGCTGCGGCTGCTGCGGGGCATCAAGAACCGCTACGGCGCGGCCGACGAGGTCGGCTGCTTCGAGCTGCGCGACGACGGCATCGTGGGCGTCCCCGACCCGTCAGGGCTGTTCCTGAGCCGCCGCGACCAGGCCGTGGAGGGCACGGCCGTGACGGTCATCGTGGAGGGCAAGCGGCCCATGCTCGGCGAGGTGCAGGCCCTCGTGGCGAAGACGAACCTCCCCGCGCCCCGCCGCGCGGTCAGCGGCCTGGACTCCGCCCGGATCGCGATGGCGCTGGCCGTGCTGGAGAAGCGCGGCAAGGTCAACCTGTTCCAGAAGGACGTGTTCACCGCGACCGTGGGCGGCATGAAGCTCACCGAACCCGCGGCCGACCTGGCCGTGGTCCTCGCCGTGGCGTCCGCGGAACGCGAGATCGCCCTGCCCGCCGACCTGGTGGTGCTGGGGGAGGTCGGCCTGGCGGGTGAGATCCGCCGCGTCAACGGCGTCGGCAAGCGGCTAGCGGAGGCGCTCAGGCTGGGCTTCACCAAGGCGCTGGTGCCGCCGGACGCCGGACCGCTGCCGGACGGGGTCCGGGCACTGGTGGCGCACGACCTCTTCACGGCGCTGGACGTGCTGGGGCTGAACAAGGGGAAGTGAGGCGGCCTACCGGCTGCTGGTGGCGTCCGGGCGGCCCTTGGGGGTCGTCGAGCGGCCCGTGGAGCGGCCCGTGGCCGAGCGGGAGGAGCGGCGGGCGCGGGTGGGGCGGAGCTGGTGGCCGTGGCGGTCGTCGTCCATCGCTGGTCCTCGCTTGCTCTCCGGCGTCGGGGTGGGCACCTCCCACACGGACCGGCGTCGAGAACGGTTCAACGGAAACGCCGAAGGCCCCCACGGCGTCGCCGTGAGGGCCTTCGGGACGAGCGGGTCCTACTCCGCCGACAGCAGCTGGGCGCAGCGGATCAGGCCCAGGTGGCTGTACGCCTGCGGGTGGTTGCCCAGCGAGCGCTCGGCGACCGGGTCGTACTCCTCGGGCAGCAGACCGGTGGGGCCCGCCGCGTCGACCATCTGCGCGAACAGCTCCTCGGCCTCAGTGCGCCTGCCGGTGAGCAGGTAGGCCTCGATCATCCAGGCCGCGCACAGGTGGAAGCCGCCCTCGTCGCCGGGGAGGCCGTCGTCGCGCCGGTAGCGGTAGACGGTCGAGCCGCTGCGCAGCTCGGCCTCGATCGCCGTCACGGTGGACTGGAAGCGCTCGTCCGCCGGGTCGATCAGACCCGACAGACCCACGTGCAACGACGCCGCGTCGAGGTCGTAGTCGTCGTACGCGGTGGTGAAGGACTGGGCCTCGTCCTTCCACCCGTTCTTCAGCACGTCGGTGGAGATCGTGTCCCGCAGGACCGGCCACGACGGGTCGACCGTGCGGCCGTAGGCCTCCGCCAGCTTCACCGCGCGGTCGATCGTGACCCAGCACATGACCTTGGAGTACACGTGGTGGCGCGGCGCGTGCCGCTCCTCCCAGATGCCGTGGTCGGGCTCGTGCCAGCGGCGGGCGACGGCCTCGGCCATGGCCTGCACCATCAGCCAGTCCTGGTCGGTCACCGAGCCGCGCGCCTCCGCCAGCGCCACGACGAGGTCGACCACGGGGCCGAACACGTCGAGCTGGACCTGCTGGTTCGCGAGGTTGCCCACGCGGACCGGGCGGGACCCGGCGTAGCCGGGGAGGGTGTCGATCACGGCTTCGGCACCGAGCATCGTGCCCTGCAACGTGTACAGCGGGTGCAGCCGCTCCGGACCGGGGAGCGTGGCGAGGACGCCGTGCACCCAGCCCAGGAACGCCTCGGCCTCGACCGTGGAGCCCACCGACACCAGCGCCTGGGCGGTCAGCGCCGCGTCCCGCAGCCAGCAGTAGCGGTAGTCCCAGTTGCGGATGCCGCCCAGCTCCTCGGGCAGCGACGTCGTCGCGGCCGCCATGATGGCGCCGGTGTCGGCGTGCACGAGGCCCTTGAGCGTCAGCGCCGAGCGCGACACCAGTTCGGTCTGCAACGGCGGGAGCTTGAGCGTCGCCGCCCAGTCCGACCAGTACGCGCCCGCGCGCTCCCGGCGGTCGGCCTCGCTGAGCGTGGCGTCGGACAGGTCGTCCGTGCCGCAGCGCAGTTCGAGGAGGACCGGGGCGCCCTCGCGCGGCCGGACGACCGCGCGAGCGGTCTCCTGGAGGCCGTCCGAGGTGATCTCCCAGTCGACGCCGGGGGACCGCAGCACCATCGGGTCGGACGTGCCGACCACGCGCAGGCCGTCGCGCTCGCGCAGCAGCCGCACGGGCACCTGGCCGAACTCCGGCCGCGGCGCGAACGTGATCACCGCGTTGGTGGAGCCGCTGATCCGCCGGACCAGGTCCGTGCGGTGCGAGGCGCTGAAGTGGTCCAGGTAGTCCGACACGAGCAGTCGGGACCACCGGGTCTCCACGATCATGGTTCCGGGCACGTAGCGCTGGCCCAGGGGCAGCGAGCCGTGCTCGGGCTTGATCGAGAAGTGGCCTGCCTCGGGGCCGCCGAGCAGGTCCGCGAAGACCGCGGCCGAGTCCGGCTCCGGGTGGCACAGCCAGTTGATCCGCGCGTCGGGCGTGACCAGCGCGACGGACCGCTCGTTGGCGAGCATCGTCAGCCGCTCGATCGGCACGGCCTGGTCGCCGTGCAGCCAGTTCCGCCGCTCCTCCAGGAGGAACGCCAGCACCGTGGCGACGTCGGTCGTGTCGTCGATCGTGTACTCGGCCAGGGACTCGCCCTCGCCGACCTTGATGCCGACGTCCGGCCCGGACAGCCGGGCGAACGCCTTCTCGTCGGTCACGTCGTCGCCGACGAAGACCGCGGCGGTCGCGCCGACCCGGTGGCGCAGCACGTCGAGGGCGTGGCCCTTGTCGGTCTGCACGACGGCCAGCTCGACGACGGCCTTGCCCTCGGTGACGTGGACGCCGTCCCACGTGCACGGCCCGGAGCGGACCGCGTCGAGCACGGACTGGCCGATCGAGGCCTCGGCGCGGCGGACGTGCACGGCGATGCTGGCGGGCTTGACCTCCAGGCCCACGCCCTCGTTGCCCGCTACCAGCTGCTCCAGCTCCGCTTCGAGCCTGCGGTGCAGCGCCTTGGCGTCGGCGTCGAGCGCGTGCACGAAGCCGACGTCGAACTCGGAGCCGTGGGATCCGACCAGGTGCACCTCGGACGGGAGCCGCGAGAGCGTCGCGAGGTCCCGCAGGGCGCGGCCGGAGATGACTGTCGTGGTGGTCTCGTGGAGCCCGGCCAGCGAGCGCAGCGCACCCACGGACTCGGGCAGCGGGCGGGCCTGTTCGGGATCGGCGACGATCGGTGCAAGTGTCCCGTCGTAGTCGCACGCCACCAGCAGTCGTGGGGTGCGAGCCAACTGCACGATCGCTCGGCGCAGGTCCGCGGGGAGGGCCTCGGCGGTCAACGCCCCTCCTCAGTCTCTTCGATGGGACAGGTCATGTGGTCTGAAGTGGTTCAGATCGCGGTCTGCGTGCCTAGAGCTTCGAGGAACGACCGCGCCCAACGGTCGACGTCATGGGTCAGAACTTGGCGTCGCAGGGCGCGCATCCTACGGCGGCCTTCGGCGGGGTCGATGGTGAGGGCGGACTCCAGGGCGTTCTTGACCCCGTCCAGGTCGTGGGGGTTGACCAGGTACGCGCTCGTCAGTTCCGCGGCTGCTCCGGCGAACTCGCTGAGCACCAGTGAACCACCGAGGTCGTACCTCGTCGCCACGTACTCCTTGCAGACGAGGTTCATGCCGTCGCGCACCGGGGTCACCACCATGACGTCGGCCGCGCTGAAGAACGCGGCCAGCTCCTCGCGGTCGACCGACTGGTGCAGGTAGTGCACGACCGGCCTCCCCACCCTGGCGAACTCCCCGTTGATCCTGCCCACGATCTGCTCGATGTCGCCCCGCATCTGCTTGTAGTGCTCGACGCGCTCGCGGCTCGGGGTGGCGAGCTGCACCATCGCCACGTCCTCCGGGTCGATCCGGCCGTTCTCCAGCAGCTCGTGCAGCGCCCGCAGCCGGACGTCGATGCCCTTGGTGTAGTCGAGGCGGTCCACCCCGAGCAAGATCTTCTTCGGGTTCCCGAGGTCGGACCGGATCTGCTTGGCCCTCGCCTGCACGTCCTTGCGGCGCGCCAGCGAGTCCAGCCCGGCCGAGTCGATCGAGATCGGGAACGCGCCCACCCGCACCGTGCGGTCGCCGACCTGCACGACACCGGGCCGGGTGCGCACGCCGACCGCGCCGCGGCTGGGCTCCAGGCCGACGAGGCGGCGGGCCAGCCAGAGGAAGTTCTGCGCGCCGCCGGGCCGGTGGAAGCCGACCAGGTCCGCGCCGAGGAGCCCGCGGATGATCTCCGTGCGCCACGGGAGCTGCATGAACAGCTCGACCGGGGGGAACGGGATGTGCAGGAAGAAGCCGATCTTCAGGTCGGGTCGCTGCTCGCGCAGCATCGCCGGGACGAGTTGCAGCTGGTAGTCCTGCACCCACACCGTCGCGCCCTGGGCGGCGACCTTCGCGGTCGCGTCGGCGAAGCGCTGGTTGACCCGCGTGTAGGCGTTCCACCAGTGCCGGTGGAACGCCGGGGGCGCGACCACGTCGTGGTAGAGGGGCCAGAGGGTGCCGTTGGAGAAACCCTCGTAGTAGTCCTGGACCTCGTCGGCGCTCAACCGCACCGGGTGGAGCTGGAGGCCTGCCTCCTCGAACGCCTCGACCTCGGCGTCCGCGACACCGGGCCAGCCGATCCACGCGCCGCTGTGCGTGCGCAGGAACGGTTCCAGCGCGCTGACCAGTCCGCCGGGGCTGTGCTTCCACCGCTCGGTGCCGTCGGGAAGCCGTTCGAGGTCGACCGGGAGGCGGTTCGCCACTACCAGGAAATCCGCCCCGTTCTCGCCAATGCCGCTCACCGGAAACGCGCCTCCTGTGCTCGATTCGCCCAGCCCGAGGGTAGAGGGCCGGTACCTCGGGGAATGCCCTCCCGTCGCGGCCGTCACACCGAGTTCACCCGACTCGACGCGGTGCGCGTCGTCACGAACCGCCGTTCGAGCAGGCTCAGCCCGCTGCGCACGGGCCGGGCGAGGTGCTCGCCGAGCACGACGCCACCCGCCAGGGCCAGTGCGACGCCGGTCGCCAGCACGAGCGTCGACAGGCCTTCGGAGTCACCTTCGGCCGTGAGCTGGTACAGCCCCCGGTAGACCGTCCAGCCGGGCAGCAGCGGCGTTATCCCCGCGACCGAGACGACCAGCGTCGGGATCCTCAGCCGCCGCGACAGGACCGCGCCGCCGAACCCGACGAGCGTGGCCGCGACCGCCGAGCTGGTGATCGCGTTGGTCCCCGTCACCGCCAGCAGGCCGAACGACGTCGTGCCCACCGCGCCCGCGACGGCCGCCACCAGCAGCGCCCTCGGCTGGGCGTAGCTCGCCATCGCGAAGAAGAACGACGTCGCCGAGCCCGCCGCGAACTGCACCGGCACGTCGGTGATCAGCGCGGGCAGCGGTTCGGCGATCGAGGTCCGCACGCCGAACTGGACGCCCGCCCGCAGCGCGAGCGCGACCCCGGAGATCAGGCCCGCGGTGAGCAGGACGATCTCCATCGTCCGGCCTGCCGCGGTGACGTTGTAGCCGCTGATCGCGTCCTGCACGGTGCTGACCAGCGACAGGCCGGACAGCAGCACCACGATGCCCACCGCCACCAGCAACGACGGCCGCACGGTCGGCAGCAGGTCCGTCGCGTACATCACCAGCGCCACCGCGGTCGCCAGCCCGCCGCCGACCACCTGCTGGAAGAAGAACGGCAGGTTCCGCCGGTTCAGCAGCCGCCCGACCCGGTCGATCACCGCGGTCACGACCGCGGCCAGCAGCGCCAGCAGCAGCCCGCCGCCCACGAGCACCGCGACCGCCGCCGCCATGCCCGCCCACGCCGCCGTGGCGACCCAGCGCGGGTACGGGTGCGGCGCGGTCGTGATCCGGTCAAGCTCGGCGTAGGCGTCGCGGGCCGTCGCCGAGCCCGCCTTCATCCGGCCGATCAGGTGCTCCAGCTCCGCGAGCCGGGTGAAGTCCAGGCTCCGCGAGCGCACCACCCGCAGGGTGGTGATCGGCGCGGCCTCGGTGCCCCGGTGGCAGCACACCGTGATCGCGGTGAAGGTCACATCCACCTCGGTGTGGGGAAGGCCATACGCGCCGGTCACGTCGATGATGGTGGCCGTGACGTCCGCCGCTCCGACGCCACTGGCCAGCTGCGCCTCACCGACCCGCAGCGCCAGGTCCAGCACCAGGTGCACCGTCGCCTCGTCCAACGGCTCGGGGCCGAACACCGCCGTGCGCTGTTCGTGCTGGTCAGTGCCGATTTTCCGAGTTCGGCGCAGCCAGGCGGGGCGTGCACTGCCGAGGCCCACCCGGAGCCACCTCCTCTGATTCGTCCCGTGGGGGATCGAGTCGCCACGCCCGACCGTTGCACATTTCGGTCTGTGTCGTCGGACACCCCTGAACGGATTACCCAGGCAGGGGGATCCGGTCACGCAGAGTTGATCATGGAGTGGTAGTGGTCAGGGGGTCTGTGCAGGGATTTCACGTTCTTCGGGAGACCTCCGAACGTGGCCCGTGACTCCATTCGGAGCAGTCGACACGCACCTGGTCCACGACGTTCGCCGCAGGTGACAGCCCCTGTGGGCGCTTAGGATGTCCCAGGCCTCATGGCCGCGCCGGTGTAGCTCAATTGGCAGAGCACTCGCCTTGTAAGCGAAAGGTTAGGGGTTCAAGTCCCCTCACCGGCTCCACCCCTGGCCAGCGTCCTCCGCGGGCCGTCCCGGACCGACGACCGGATCGGCCCCCTCCCACGCGGCCTGCGGCACGCGGGGCTTCGCGGGGGTGGTCGAACGCCTGGTCGTGGAGCCCGACGAGTCACGACCGCGGCCCTGCGCCGTGCCGGTGGACCGTCCGGGTGCGGGCAACCCCGCCCGGTCGCGAACCGCCTGGGCCGTCCCTCCCGCACGTCCCGCGGAGGAGCGGCACGTCCGCGTCAGCCCGAGGACTGCTCGTCCGCGGTGGACGTGACATCGTGGACGCATGGCCTACCTCCCGGAAGAGTCGCGCTACGACCGCATGTCCTACCGCAGGTCCGGACGCAGCGGACTGAAGCTGCCCGCCATCTCGCTCGGCCTGTGGCACAACTTCGGCGACGACCGGCCGTACGAGTCGGGGCGGGCGATCGTGCGGCGGGCGTTCGACCTCGGCATCACGCACTTCGACCTGGCGAACAACTACGGCCCGCCGTACGGGTCGGCCGAGACGAACTTCGGCAGGCTGCTGGTCGACGACCTGCGGCCCTACCGGGACGAGCTGGTGGTGTCCACGAAGGCCGGCTACGACATGTGGCCCGGTCCGTACGGCGACTTCGGCTCGCGGAAGTACCTGCTGTCCTCCCTGGACCAGTCGCTGGGGCGGATGGGGCTCGACCACGTCGACATCTTCTACTCGCACCGGTTCGACCCGGAGACGCCGCTGGAGGAGACCGTCGGCGCGCTGGTGAGCGCCGTCCAGCAGGGCAAGGCGCTCTACGTCGGCATCTCGTCCTACTCGGCGACGAAGACCCGCGAAGCCGCTGAACTGCTGCGGCAGGCCGGTGTGCCGCTGCTGATCCACCAGCCGTCGTACTCGATGCTGAACCGCTGGATCGAGCCGGAGCTGCTGGACGCGCTGGAGGAGATCGGCGCGGGCTGCATCGCGTTCTCGCCGCTCGGCCAGGGGATGCTGACCGACAAGTACCTCGGCGGCGTGCCGGAGGGGTCGCGGGCCACGCAGGGCAAGTCGCTGTCGACGGACCTGCTGTCGGACGAGAACCTGGCGCGGGTGCGGGCGCTGAACGAGATCGCGGCAGGCCGCGGGCAGTCGCTGGCTCAGCTCGCGCTCACGTGGGCGCTGCGGGACCAGCGGGTCACCTCGGCGCTGATCGGCGCCAGCTCGGTGGAGCAGCTGGAGGCCAACGTCGCGGCGCTGGACGCGCCGCCGCTGACCGACGACGAGATCACGGCGATCGACGAGCACGCCGTCGAGTCCGGGATCGACCTCTGGGCGCCCTCACACGCCGTCTAGTCGCACGGTGAACGCGGTGCGGCCGGGCTCGCCGCTCAGCTCGACGGTGCCGCCGTGCGCGGCGACCAGGGAGTGCACGACGGCGAGCCCGAGCCCGCTGCCGCCGCGCTGGCGGGTCCGGGAGTCGTCGACGCGGTAGAAGCGGTCGAAGATGCGGGACTGGTCGGCCTCGGGGATGCCGGGGCCGGAGTCGGCCACGACCACGCCGGTCCGGAACACCGCCAGCGACACGGCGGTGCCCGGCGGCGTGTGCACGGCGGCGTTGGTGAGCAGGTTGTCGAGCACCTGCCGCAGCCGCATCGGGTCGGCCCTCAGCCGGACCCGACCGGTGCCGAGGTCCGTGCTCAGCGGGTGGTCGGGGTACGCGGCGGTGAACGCGCTCGCGGCGTCCGACGCCAGCTCGGCCAGGTCCACGTCCTGGAGCCGCAGCGGCGTCTCGACCTCGGCGGAGTCCAGGCGCGCGAGCAGCAGCAGGTCGTCCAGCAGCAGGCTCATCCTGGACGCCTCGCCGCGCATCCTCTCCAGGTGCGCCTCGCGTTCCGCGGGCTCGTTGGCGGCGGCGTAGCGGAACAGGTCGGCGTAGCCGCGCAGCGACGTCAGCGGGGTGCGCAGCTCGTGCGAGGCGTCCGCGACGAACCGGCGCAGCCGCTGCTCGGCGGCCGTGCGGGCGGCCAGCGACGAGTCGATGTGGTCGAGCATCGTGTTGAACGCGGTCCGCAGCTCCTCGACCTCGACGCCGCCGCCCTCGCCGGAGGCGCGCACCGGCAGCCGCCCGGAGTCGGTGAGGTCGCGGGTCGAGATGGTGTGCGCGGTGTCGGCCATGTCGCTCAACGGCCGCAGCCCGCGCCGCAGCACGCCCCGACCGATCAGCACGAACGCGACCAGCGCCGCCAGGAAGACCACGGCCTCCAGGCTGATCAGCTCCCGCAGGATGCTGTCGCGGTCGCCGGTCGGCGCGGCGCTGACCAGCACCACGCCGTCGACGACCCCGCACGCCCGCACCCGGTACGTGCCTTCGCCGTAGAGGTGGACGGTGCGGTACACGTCGCCGCCCCTGGCCTCCTTGGCGACCTCGGTCAGCTCGTCGAGGTCGTTCGGCCGGTCACCGCTCTTGGGCTCGGCCTTCCCGTCCTGGACGGTGTAGACGATCGAGTACCAGCCCTGCGGGACCTTCTTCACCGTGCCGTAGTTCTTCACCGTCTCGGTCTCGGCGATCTGCGCGAGCCGCATCTGCTCGTCGAGCTTGCCGTCGAGGTAGCTCCGCATGCTGGTCCACATGACCGTGCCCACGGCCGCGAACACGACCAGGGCCAGCGCGCCGAGGCTCAGCACCAGCCGCGTGCCCAGGGTGAGCTTGCGCGGCCGGAGCCCCTTCCTCACGGAGACGCCTGTCGCAGCACGTAGCCGACGCCGCGGACGGTGTGGATCAACGGCTCCTCGCCGTCGTCGAGCTTGCGCCGCAGGTGCGACACGACCAGCTCGACCACGTTGGAGCGCCCGCCGAAGTCGTACTCCCACACGTGGTCGAGGATCTGGGCCTTGGTCAGCACGGCGGGGGAGCGGCGCATCAGGTAGCGCAGCAGCTCGTACTCGGTGGGGGTGAGCGTGACGACCCGGCCGCCGCGCCGCACCTCGCGGGTGTCCTCGTCCAGCGCCAGGTCCGCCACCTTCAGCACCGACCGCTGCCACGCCGGACCGGTGCTGCGGCGCAGGACGGCTCGCAGCCGCGCCATCAGCTCCTCGACGGAGAACGGCTTCACGAGGTAGTCGTCGCCACCCCTGGTGAGCCCCGCGACGCGGTCGGCCGTGCCGTCCCGCGCGGTGAGGAACACCACGGGCACCATCGTGCCGGACGCGCGCAGCCGGTCCAGGACGGAGAACCCGTCGATGTCCGGGAGCATCAGGTCGAGCACCACGATGTCGGGGTGGAAGTCCACGGCCCCCTTGACCGCCGCCTCGCCGCTACCCGCGGTGACGGCCTGCCAGCCCTCGTAGCGGGCCACCGTGGCGACCAGGTCTGCGATGTGCGGCTCGTCGTCGACGACGAGCAATCGAACCGAATCGGCCTTGTCCACGTGCACATGGTGAGGCACCGCCCTTCCGGGGGCGAGGCGATCGGACCCCTCCAGGCCGATCAACAGCTAGTCGACAGCATCCGCTCAGTCGGCGCTTAGCTGGGCCGACCAAGCTGCGAGGAGACAACGGCCAAGAGGAGCACGCCCGTGACCACCGTTCAGACACCGCCAGGCGCGACGCAGGTCCAGGCGGGCGGCACCACCAGCCCCGCGACCGTGGCCAGGACCGGCCTGTACGCACTGATGGGCGCCAACGTCGTCGCCGTGACCTACTTCTTCGCCCAGAGCGGGTTCGGCACGAACGCGCTCCTCCTGCTCGGCCGCGTCACGGGCCTGTACGCCGCGCTGACGATGGCGTTCCAGTTCCTGCTGATCGCCAGGCTGCCGTGGTTCGACCGCAGGATCGGGATGGACCGGCTGACGACGTGGCACCGCTGGACCGGCTTCACGCTGCTGTGGACGCTGGTCGCGCACGCCGTGTTCATCACCCTCGGCCTGGCCCAGCAGTCCGAGCTGTCGCCGGTCGACCAGTTCGTCGACCTGGCGACCACGGTCGAGGGCGTGCTGCGGGCCGTCGTCGCGCTGGTGCTGATCATCGTGATCGGCGGCGCGTCCGCCCGGTTCGCCCGGCGCCGGATGGCCTACGAGACCTGGCACTTCATCCACTTCTACGCCTACGTGGCCGTGGTGCTGGCGTTCACCCACCAGGTCGCGATCGGCTCGACGTTCATCTCGTCGCCCGCCGCCACGGCCTACTGGTGGGGGCTGTGGGCGTTCGCGCTGGGCTCCGTCGTGGTCGGCCGGTTCGGGCTGCCGCTGTGGCGCAACCTGCGCCACCGGCTGCGGGTCGCCGCCGTCGTGCCGGAGGCCCACAACGTGGTGTCGATCTACATCACGGGCAAGGACCTGGACAAGATCCCGGCCAGGGCGGGCCAGTTCTTCCTGTGGCGCTTCCTGACCCCCGACCGCTGGTACAAGGCCAACCCGTTCTCGCTGTCCGCCGCGCCGGACGGCCGTTCGCTGCGGCTCACGGCCAAGGCGCTCGGCGAGGGCAGCGCGAGCCTGCGCGGCATCCGGGTCGGCACCCGCGTGTTCGCCGAGGGCCCGTACGGCGCGTTCACGTCGATGCACCGCACGCGGCCGAACACCGTGCTCGTCGCGGGCGGCGTCGGGATCACCCCGATCCGGGCGCTGCTGGAGGAGATCCGCGGCCACGTGGTCGTGCTGTACCGGGTGAGCAACCCGAACGACGCCGTGCTGATGAACGAGCTGCGCAGCCTCGCCCACGCCCGCGGCGCGATCCTGCACCTGCTCACCGGGCCGTCCAGCGCGCCGACGCCCCGCGGTCCGATGCTCGGCCCGCACAGCCTGGTCGGGATGGTCCCCGACATCCGCGACCGCGACGTGTTCGTCTGCGGCCCGCCCGCGATGACCCGCGCGGTGGTGGACAGCCTCCGCGAGCTGAAGGTCCCCAAGCAGCAGGTGCACGCCGAACGCTTCAGCATGGCCGGTTGAGAGAGGACGACATGAAGATCCACAGGGCAATCCCCGTCGCCGTGCTGTCGGTGGCCGGACTCGTGCCGCTCTGGCAGTACGAGGCGCACACCGCGAGCACCACCGAGGTCGCCGCCGAGGCGGGTGTCGTGCCGGAGGCGCAGACCTCGTCCGAGGCGCCCTCGGCCACCGCGCCGGACGGCTCGGGCTACGGCACCGGGACGCCGCCCGCGACCACCACGACCAAGCCGCCCGCCACGGCCGCCGCGAAGACGGTCAACGGCAAGCTGGTCAAGACCGTCCACGGCGACGTCCAGGTGCAGGTCACCTTCACCGGCAACAAGATCACCGCGGTCAAGCTGCTCAAGCAGCCCAACACCGGACCGACGAAGTCGGCCGTCCCGACGCTGATCGAGGAGACCCTCCAGGCCGGGACCGCGGACGTCGACAGCGTGTCGGGCGCGACCCAGACCAGCGAGGCGTACGTCCAGTCCCTCCAGTCCGCCATCGACGCCAGGGGGAACTAGCCGTGCTGGCGGGGGTGCGCAGGGTCGAGCACATCATGGGGTTCCCCATCTCGGTGGACCTGCGCGACGGCGACGAGCGGTCGCACGACGCGGTGGAGGGGGCGTTCGCCTGGCTGCGCGAGGTGGACGCCCGCTTCAGCCCGTTCCGCGAGGACAGCGAGGTCGCCCGCCTCAGCCGGGCCGAGCTGGAGCCCGCCGACCTCAGCGACGAGCTGGCGCACGTGATCGACCTGTGCGACTTCTACGAGGAGAGCACCGGCGGCGCGTTCACGTCGTGGCTGCCCGGCCGGGGGTTCGACCCGTGCGCCATCGTCAAGGGCTGGGCGGTGCAGGGCGCGGCCGAGATGCTGCACGACGCGGGCGCGCGCCGGTTCTGCGTGAACGCGGGCGGCGACGTCGTCACGTTCGGCGAGTCCGAGCCCGGCGTGCCGTGGCGGGTCGGCGTTCGGCACCCGGAGCGCGCGGACCAGCTGTGCGTCGTGCTGGAGCTGCGCGACGGGGCCGCGGCCACGTCCGCGTCCTACGAGCGCGGCGACCACATCATCGACGGCCGGACCGGCGAGCCTGCCCGCGGCCTGCTCAGCATCACCGTCGTGGCGAAGGACCTGACCACGGCCGACGCGGCGGCCACGGCCGCGTACGCGATGGGCGTGGAGGGCATCGCCTGGGCGGCGGCCCAGCCGGGCTGCGAGGTGTTCGCGGTGGACTCGCAGCGCCGGGTGTTCCGCACGCCGGGCCTGCCGGTGGCGGCCTAGGCGCGGGGGCGCAGGCCGTCGAGCAGCAGGTCGAGCATCCGGCCCGCCTGCTCGCGCTGCTCCGGCTCGCCCGCCGCGAGCGACACCCCGCTCAGGCTGAGCAGCACGTCGCCCGCGTTCACCCCCGGCTTGGTCACACCCGCGGCCGCGGTGGCGGCGAGCAGCGTCGCGAGCGCGTCGTGGAGGCGCCGCCTGCTGTGCGCGAACGGGTTGCCGCCGGAGGAGATCACCGCGTGCAGGGCGTCCTTGAGCCCCCGCTTCGTGCTGATGTAGTCGAGGAACCGGTCCATCCACGTCCGGAGCGCCTCCTCGGGGGAGACCGTCGCCACGAGTTCCGCCGCCGCGTCGCACACCTCGTCCAACCGGGAGCGGTAGGCGGCCTCGATGAGCGCCTCCCTGGTCGGGAAGTGCCGGTAGAGCGTGCCCATCCCGACGCCCGCGTCCTTGGCGATCGTGTCGACGGTGGCGTCGAGCCCCTGCTCCACGAACAGGCGGAACGCGGACGCCACCAGCCGGTCGCGGTTGCGCTGGGCGTCCGCGCGCAGCGGTTTCGCCTCGCTGTCCGGCACGTCGCCTCCTCGGGCCGCTCGACGGAGTTCGCTCCGCTTCCAGCCTACCGGCGGCTAGCCCGCGAACCGGGACGGCCGGAGCCCGGACAGCATCAGCCGGAGGCCGTGCTCGAACCGCTCCTCCGGGTCG
This sequence comes from Umezawaea sp., assembly GCF_057122925.1. Classification (NCBI taxonomy): domain Bacteria; kingdom Bacillati; phylum Actinomycetota; class Actinomycetes; order Pseudonocardiales; family Pseudonocardiaceae; genus Umezawaea; species Umezawaea sp. Next base: position 20,885 of record NZ_DBNGPQ010000179.1, read on the forward strand.
GTGTCCAGTTCCGCACGGGCCCGAGCGGTGAGGGGGAAGCGGTCGTCGGCGTCCGGTGTGGACCGGTCGGTCTGCTCCGCCTGCACCTCGACGGTGAAACCCTGGGCGCAGGAGTGGACGGACGTGATGCCGCGGGCCGCGTCCCGGACGGTGAAGCCCGCGTCGCACGGGGTCCGCAGCGCGAGTTCCACCGGACGGCCCAGCACGGCGTTGCTCAGGTGCGTGCCGGACGGGACGCGGGCGCCGTCGCGGTAGGCGGGCATCGTCGTGCTGAGGCCGCGCGCGGTCCCCGCGGTCCACTCCACCCACGACCCGCCCCGGCGCGGAGTCTCCAAACCGGACAGTGCGTCGGCGAAGATCGTCGCCGCCATGTCGTCGAGCGGCTCGCGCTCGTTCTTCACGTGCCAGTGGGGCGCGGGCGCCCGGACGTCCAGATCCGCGGCGATCCGGCGCGGCGTCAGGTCGTCCAGGCCGACCTCGTTGAGCTGCTCCAGCGCGGTCCTCACGCTCACCGTCCGGTCCAGGCGCATCGCCACACCATAAGCGCGCCAACGGGAATCGGACCGCGGGACGTGTCGGAGCGTCGACCGGGGGTGACGGTACGCACAGGGCTCTGCTATCTTGCTGTGCAAGGGAGTTCTGCTCCCGCTCCACGGATGTTGATCAAGAGCAAGTCGGGTTTCGCGCTCGGGGCGAGACCCGAACTGCTGTGGACCAACCCGTGGAAGGGCGGCCCGGCGCACTCGTCTTCGGGAGCTTGTGCGCCGGGGCCGTCCACCCCTCCGCCGCGGTCAGACGTACCGCGACTCGTCGAACTCCTCGCCCGACGCGGACCTGCCGAGGTCGCGGCCGAGTTCGGTCAGCTCGTCCACGAGCTCCAGCCCGACGAGCCAATCCCTTGGCAGGGCAGCGGTTCCGTGCAGCGCGCCGAGGATGTTGCCGGTGAGCGCCGCCGTCGCGTCGCTGCCGCCCGAGTGGTTCGCCGCCGCGCGGAGCGCGTCCACGAACTCCGACTTCCTCGGGTACACGAGGACGGTGTGGACGGCTATCGCCAACGCCTCCGGCCCGGTCCACCCGCTGCCCAACCGGTCGACGCGCACCGAGTCCAACCCGAGTTCGCGGTGCTCCTCGGCGAACACGACGGCCCGGTTCAACGCGTTCGCGGTGTACGGGTCGTCCCGCAGCACCCGGCCGATCACCTGGTCCACCGCCTCGCGCACCGGCCGCCCGCGCACCGCGAGCAGGTGCACCAGCAGCGCCAGCGCCCCACCCGACACCCAGCCGCCCGTACCGCCGTGCGTGAGCGCGGCGAACCGGCAGCCGAGGTCGTACGCGATGGCCGCGCTCGGGGCGAACCCGGCGGGCGCGGTGCGGGTGACGCCGTTGCAGCCCGACGACTCGTTGTGCGGGGCCTCCGGCGTCGGCGGCACGTCCGCCGCCAGCGCGCGCAGGCACGTGAGCCCCGGCGACCGGCTGGAGTACAGCCGCTCGTTCGCCAGCAGACCCGTCGCGCCCGGCTCGGGAGCGGCGATCTGCTGCGTGACCAGCCACCGCCGGTAGCTGTGCCAAACCGTTTCGATCGGCTCCCAGCCACCCGTCTTGCGGCCGTGCACGTAGGCCCGCAGGTACCCGTCCGCCGTGAAGAGGGTGAGCTGCGTGTCGTCCGTGATCAGCGCGGGCCGCGGGGGCGCCACCACCCCTTCGGGGCCGTGGTCGCGCTGGATGTCGGCCCAGCCCAGGTACTGCACCGGTGCGCCCAACGCGTCGCCGAGCGCCCCTCCGAGCAGGCACGCGGCTCCACGGTCGACCACCGCCAAAGGGTCGCGCGGCACATGCCCTCCTGCTCTGCCGGTCGTGAGCCCAGAACCCTAGTCGTCCCGTCCACGTCCGGTCACCGGAGTCGTGCGTTACCGAACCAAGTTGGTGTGGCAGGTATCTGACACGGGTCTTGCCACACCTGAACCAATGACTGTTTCGAACACCGAGGGCGGGGGTGGGCATGGCGGAGGGGGAGCACGGCGGTCGCAGCGGTACCGGACTGGAGTTCGGGGTGCTCGGGCCGCTCCAGGTGCTCGTCGACGGCCGTGCGCTGGTGCTCGGGCGCAAGGGGATGCGCGGGCTGCTCGCCATGCTGGTGCTGGAGGCGAACCGGGTCGTGCCGATCGACGAGATCGTCGACCGGATCTGGGCGGACGACCCGCCCGCCACCGCCAGGACCATCGTGCACGGGTACGTGTCGAAGCTCCGCAAGATGCTGGAGGAGGCCGACCCGTCCGGGTCGGCGGCCATCCTGACCAGCCCGCCCGGCTACCAGCTGTCGGTCGACCCGTGGCGGCTGGACCTGCACCGGGCCCGCCAGCTGATCTCGTCGGCGCGCGGGAAGCCCGCGCCGACGAGGGCCGGGCTGCTGCGCGAGGCCCTGGGGCTGTGGCGGGGCCAGGTGCTGGCCGACGTGCCGGGCAACCCGATCACCACCGACCTGGACGAACTGCGGATGTCGGCCGTCGAGGACCGCATCGACGCCGAGCTGGAGCTGGGCCGCCACCTCGAACTCGTCGGGGAACTGCGGCAGCTCGTCACCGAGCACCCGTTCCGCGAACGGCTCGTCGCGCACTCGATGCGCGCCCTCTACCGCTCCGGCCAGCGGGCCGACGCGCTGGAGGCCTACCAGCGGTTCCACCGGCGCGCCGTGGAGGAGCTGGGCATCGACCCCGGCCCCGACCTGCGGCAGCTGCACGAGCAGGTGCTGCGCGACGACCCGGTGCTCAGCGACCCCGGCGGCACCGACCGGCGGGTCGTGGAACCGCGGCCGGGCGTGGTCGTGCCGCAGCAGCTGCCCGCCGCCGCGGGCGGGTTCGTCGGCCGCGCCGCCGAACTCGGCTGGCTCGACCGGCTGTGCGCCCAGCGCGACCCGTCCGCCACCACGATCGCGGTGGTCGACGGCGCCGCGGGCATCGGCAAGACCGAGCTGGCCGTGACCTGGGGCCACCGCAACGCCGAGCTGTTCCCCGGCGGGGCGCTGTTCGTGCCGATGCACGGCTTCGAGGGCGACCGCAGGCCGGTCGAGCCCTCCGAGGTGCTGGCCCGGTTCCTGCACGCCCTCGGCGTGCCGCCGGACGCCGTGCCCGACGACCTGCCCGACCGCGTCGGCCTCTACCGCTCGCTGCTGGCCCGCCGCCGCGTGCTGGTCGTGCTGGACGACGCGTGGGACCCCGACCACGTCCGGCTGCTGCTGCCGCCCGGCGCGGGCTCCCTCGTGCTGATCACCTGCCGCCGCAGGCTCGAAGGCCTCGTGGTCAGCAACAGCGCCCGGATGCTGACGGTGGGGGCGCTCAGCGCCGCCGAGTCGATCAGGCTGGTCGACGAGGTCGTCGGCGAGCCCGTGTCGGAACGGGACCCGGCGGCGGCGCGCAAGCTCGTGGAGCTGTGCGGGTACCTGCCGCTGGCGCTGCGCATCGCGGCGGCCAGGCTGGCGCTGAGTCCGGAGTGGACGCTCGAGGAGCTGGTCGCCCAGCTCTCCGACGACGACAACCGGCTGAGCCTGCTCGACCTGCCCGACGCGGGCGTGGGCGTCCGGCGCGCCCTGGAGGTCTCCTACCGCACCCTGGCACCGGAGCTGACGGACGCGCTGCGGGCGGCGGGACTGGTACCGGGCCGCTGGGTGAGCCCGCACGCCGTCGCCGCGATCTGCGACGTCGACGTGCGGACCGCCGGGTCGCGGCTGGCCGACCTCGCTTCCGCGCACCTGCTGGAGGAGCGGTGGCCGGGCGGGTTCGTGCTGCACGACCTGGTCCGGCTGTTCGTCCGCGAGGTCGCGGGCGACCCGGCGTCGCGGACCGCCGCGCTGAGAGCGCTCATGCGGCACTACCTGGCGGCGTGCGACCACGCCCGCAGGCTCATCCGGCCCAGCAAGGACGGGCTGGCCTTCGCCACCGACTCCGCGCGCGACGGGCCCGGCACGTCCGCCGAGGCCCTGGCCTGGTTCGACCGCGAGTGGCCGAACGTCGTGGCGCTGGTGCACGCCGGGTCGGAAGCCGGACTGCACCAGCAGGTCTGGCAGCTCGTCCGGCTGGTCCACACCTACTGCCTGGCCAGGACCGTCGTGCGCGAGTGGGTCGCGCTCGTCGGCTTCGGGCTGGCCTCCGCACGGGTCAGCGGCGACGAACTGGGCGAGATGCTGCTGCTGCACGCCGTCAACGCCACCAGCGCCCGGCTCGGGATGCTGGCGTCGTCGTTACCCGAGGCCCGGCGCGCGCACCGGATCGCCGTCGCCCTCGGCGACCCCCGCTACCAGGTGCTCACCCTGGGCCAGCTCGCCAACGCGCTCGCCGCCGTCGGCGAGCACGAGGAAGCCCTGCTGCACCACTGGGCGTCGATCGACCTCGCCAAGCGCGAGGACGACGTGCTCGGCCAGGCGACCGGGCTCAACAACGTGGCCCAGGTCGAGCAGTCGCTCGGCCGCCGCGAGGTCGCCGCCGCCCACCAGTTCCAGGCGATGGAGATCTACCACCGCGCCGGTGACGAGCGCGCCTACGTGCTGGCCGTGAACAACCTCGCGGAGCTGTACGTCGAGCTGGGACGGCTCCGCGAGGCCGAGGAGTACGCCCGGCAGGGCGTCGAACTCGCCCACTCGGGCGCCATGCCGTTCGAGGAGGCGTTCGGGCGGCAGGTGCTCGGCGCGGTCCTCGCCAGGCGGGCCGAACGGGTCGCCGCGCAGGCCGAGCTGACCGAGTCGCTCCGGCTCTTCGAGCAGGTGGGCTCACCGCGTGCGGTGTCGGTCAGGACGGCACTGGAGCTCTTGACCTCCGAGGTTTAGCGGCTGTTTAGCCCTCGGGGGGCCTGATCTGGCAATTTGGTCGTGGGCGCTGATCAAGCATCGGCTGCTCAGCGCCTGGGTGGCACTTGAGGGGGGAACTCAAGGGGGGCGCCACCCAACCGGTCGGCCGGCATTCGGGGGAGAGTGCCGGCCGACCGGTGCCGCATCCAGCCGACTCCGGTGGTCCCGCGGCGGTTCGTGCCGCGCGTGACGACCACCCGCCCGCCTCCACCGCGTGAACGGCCCGACCGGGCCGCTCGGCCCGGCGGTCCGGGTGGTCCGGTGGGTGTTCTCCTCGGTCCTGGCTCGCTTGGCCCGCTTGGCCCGGTGGTCCGTTCGGTGTCCCCGGTCGCTCCTGGTCCGGTCGGCCTCGGTGGTCCGGTCGGTGTCCCGGTCAGGCCTGGCCCGCTCGGCCCGGTGATCCGCTCCTGGTGACCCGCGGCGGGTCTGGTGGCCAGCTCAGCCGCACCACCCGGATCCAGTCGCGTCCAGGCCGCCCCCTGCGCCAGCCGCCCCACCCGGCCGCCGCGGTTCGGAACAGCCGGTCGTCGCGCGAAATCGGGGGTCCCCCTGCGTGCGAGGCCCCCGACATCGAACGCTACAACGCGGTACCGACACAGAATTTGAATCGATCTTGGAATTTCCTAGTCCGCGCACACCGGGAGCAACTCGGGGCGTTTCGGGGCCAGGCCGTCGCCGGCGGACTCGCCCCTGACGAGCCTGCCCACGAACGGCACGACGTGTTCGCGCGCCCATTTCAGGTCGCGGCGGCGCTGCGTCATCCAGCGGGACTCCTCCGAAGGCGGCCACGGTGTGTCCCACGCCTCTTCGGTCTTGTAGCCGAGCACTTCGGCGGTGCGCAACGCCACACGGCGGTGGCCCTCCGGGGACAGGTGGAGGCGGTCCTCGCTCCACGCCCTCGGGTCGTGCAGGACGGACATCGCCCACAGGTCGACGACGTGGCAGTGGTAGCGGTCCGCGACCGACCACAGGTGGGTGTTGTAGATGGCGATCTTGCCGCGCAGCGAGCGCAGCAGCGGGGTGGTCTTGGTGTCGAAGCCGGTGAAGACGATGACCTCGCTGCCCGCGGCGCGCAGGTCGGCGACGGCGATCTCGTAGACCTCGGCCAGCGCGTCCGGGTCCGTGCCGGGGGTGAGGATGTCGTTGCCACCCGCGCAGAACGCGACGAGGTTCGGCTTCAACGCCGTGGCCAGCGGCAACTGCTCCTCGACGATCTCGTGCAGCGTCTTGCCGCGGATGGCGAGGTTGGCGTAGCGCAAACCGCTGTGGTGGGTGGAGATCAGCGCCGCGAACCGGTCGGCCCACCCCATGAAGTGACCGTCGGGGCCGGGGTCGTCCATGCCCTCGGTGAAGCTGTCCCCGAGCGCGACGAAGCTGCTCAATTCCTGCACCTGCGATCCCTCCCTCTGCGCGACCGGCCCAGATCCCCTCCAAGGTCGCGCGAACAGCATGCCCCCGGCCCGTGCGACCGCGCTACCGAGGTGATGGAACCGTAGTTCGCGATCCGCGCAAAGGTAAACCCAATTGGTCGGGAATGGATTCCCGCGCACCCGAGTTCGTGGTGCGGTCGTGTCCCTTGATCACTCTTTCGAGGGAGGGATGCGCGCATTGGGCGGTTTATCGCAATTCACACCCTAGGATTTGCCGTTCCGCACACCGATCGCGCCTGGAGAGGTCTTGCCTGTTCGTCCACCCCTGCCCGTCATCTCCGTCGGGGCCGTCGCCGTGTTCACGGGGCTCGCGTTCGGCCTGTGGCTCGGAGCGTCCGCGGAGCACCCCCGCGGCGAGAGCGGCGGCGCGGACCCGAGCAGCAGCGGCGACCCCGAGGTCCGCCAGAGCGGCGGCGACCTGCCCCCGATGGACTTCGAGGGCCGGGTGCAGACCACGACCCCGCGCCCGTCGAAGGCGTCCACGACGGCCCGGCCGTCAGCGGTGGCGGAGTCGTCGGCCGTCGAGTCGTCCTCGGCCGAGCCCACCCCCGCGGCGAGCAGCGCGGTCGGGGTCACGCCCACGCCGGAACCGCCCACCCTGCCGTCGATCCCGGAGGTCGCGGCCAGCTCGATCGTCGGGCCGCCGTCGTCCTCGGTGTCGATCGGCACCTGAAAGGCCCGGTGCGGAGGAGCGCCGCCGCCGATCAACTCCTCCGCACCGGGGTCTGGGCCGGCGCGGGGGAGCGCCGCCGCCGATCATCTCCCCCGCGCCGGTGTTCTGGGGGCCGGTGCCCCGGCCGGGATCAGCCGCCCGCCACGGCGTCGAGCGCCGGTTCGACGGGCAGGTCGGCGTACGCCGAGCGCAGCCGCAGCTCGGCGGCCGGGCTCGTGCCGATGGCGTCGAGGCCCAGCAGCGCGGCTCCCACGACCGGCGGCAGGTCGACCACGCGGATGCGGGCCAGCGGCGCCGACCGGGCCAGGCGCTCGCGCACCGCGCCGACGACGACGTCACCCGTGCCGGTCAGCACACCGCCGCCGAGCACGACGTCCACCGGCTCGGCCAGCAGGTCGAGCCGCCGCAGGGACACCTCGGCGAGCACGCTGACCTCCTCGACCAGCCGCTCCACGACCTCCTGCGCCACCCGGTCACCGGAGGCGGCCACGTCGAACAGCACCTGGCACAGCGCGTGCTCGTCCGCCTCCGCCTCGCCGAAGTGGATCCGCTCCACGGCCTCCGCGGCGGTCGTCGTGCCGAAGTGCGCGACCACGGCGGGCAGCAGCGCGGTGGACGCCCCCCTGCCGTCCTCCGCCCGCACGGCCAGCCACAGCGCCTCGCTGCCGATGTGGCCGCCACCGCCCCAGTCGCCGGAGATCCGGCCCAGCGCGGGGAAGCGGTGCGTGCGACCGTCCTCGGCGACGCCGACGCAGTTGATGCCCGCGCCGCACACCACGGCGACGCCGATGCCGTCGGTGGTGCCCGCCCGCAGCAGCGCGAACGTGTCGTTGCCGACGACCGACGTCTCCGACCAGCCGTGCCGCTCGACCTCCGCCGTCAGCTCCTGCTCCTCGCGCGGCAGGTCGGCCCCGGCGAGGTAGGCCGCGGTGTGCCTCGCCACCCGTTCGTCCGGGGACAGCCCTGCCTGCCGGGCCGCCTCGCGGACGAGCCCGTCGAACACCTCCAGGCTGCGCCGCAGGCCGACGTTCTGCGGAGAGGCACCCGGCCCGCGCACCTGCGCGAGCACCTGCCCGTCCGCGTCGACCAGCAACACGGCTGTCTTGCTGTTCCCGCCGTCGATGGCGAGCACCCGGTCGGTCATGCGTTCTGGCTCCTCGTACACCTGTGGTCGATCAAGGGCGGTCGGCTCCGGTCAGGAGGAGTTCCTCGCCCACGGCAGGAAGTCCTGGTTCTGCGCGACCAACTCGTCGGCCAGCCGTTCCGCGGTGGCGTACTGCCCGATCAGCGGGTGGGCGAGCAGCGCGTTCGCCACCCGCTCCCGACCGCCGTGGACGGCCGCCTCCAGCGCCAGGTACTCGTACCCCGTCACGTTCGCGATCAACCCGGAGAACAGCGGTTCCACCGGCTCCACCGGCAGCGGCACCGCACCGTCCGAGGTGACCGCGGCGGGCACCTCCACCACGGCGTCGTCCGGCAGGAACGGCAGCGTGCCGTCGTTGCGCACGTTCACCACGTGCCGCTCCGCGCCGGTGCCCCCGGTGAGGGAGTGCACGAGCTGCACCGCCGCCTCCGAGTAGAAGGCACCGCCGCGCTGGGCGAGCTGCTCGGGCTTGGTCACCACCGCGGGGTCCGCGTAGATGTCCATCAGCTCCTCCTCCACCGCCGCCACGGTGTCCGCGCGCGGCACCTCCACCCGCTGCTTCTCCACGACCTCGTCGTGGTTGTAGAAGTAGTTGAGGTAGTACGACGGCACGGCGCCGATGCGCCGCATCAGCGGCAGCGGCAGCCGCATGTGCTCCGCCAGCGCGTCGCCGTGCTCGCCCAGCAGCTCCGGCAGCCGGTCGACGCCGTCGACGACCACGCTCCGCTCCCACGTCAGGTGGTTGAGCCCGACGTGGCCCAGCTCCACGGCGTCCGCCTCGACCCCCAGCACCGAGGCGGCCCACCGCTGGAACCCGATGGCCACGTTGCACAGCCCCACGGCCCGGTGGCCCGCCTGCTGGAGCGCCCGCGTCACGATGCCGACGGGGTTGGTGAAGTTGACGATCCACGTGTCCGGCCCGGCGACGGCCCGCACCCGGTCCGCGATGTCCAGCACCACCGGCACGGTCCGCAACGCCTTCGCGAGCCCGCCTGCCCCGGTGGTCTCCTGGCCGACGCAGCCGCAGGTCAGCGGGAACGTCTCGTCGGTCCGCCGCGCCGCCTGGCCGCCGACGCGCAGTTGCAGCAGCACGGCGGCGGCACCGTCGACACCCTCCTCCAGGTTCGCGGTGGTGGTGATCCTGGCCGGGTGGCCCGCGTGCGCCAGCAGCCGCTGGGCGAACGGGCCGATGACCGACAGGCGGTGCGCGTCCGGGTCGACCAGGACGATCTCGTCCACGTCCAGGCTGGTGCGGCGGCCTGCGATGCCGTCGATCAGCTCCGGCGTGTAGGTCGAACCGCCTCCGACAACGGTGAGCTTCATCCTTTGACTCCTGTGAAGGTGATTCCCCGCACGAACGACTTCTGCGCGAAGAGGAACAGCACCAGGACCGGGACCAGGACCAGGACGGTCGCGGCCATCGTGAGGTTCCACTGGGTCGTCCGGTGCATGCCGCGGAACGACGCGAGCGCGATGGACAGCGGCCAGCTGTCCTGGCGCTCGCCGACGTAGAGCAGCGGGCCGAAGTAGTCGTTCCACGTGTAGAGGAACGTGAACAGCGACGCGGCGGCGATGCCCGGCCTGGTCATGGGCAGCAGGACGCGGTAGAGGATCTGGAACTCGTTGCAGCCGTCGATCCTGGCGGCGTCGAGGTAGTCCTCCGGGATGGTCAGGAAGAACTGGCGCAGCAGGAAGATGCTGAACGCGTCGCCGACCAGGTAGGGCACGATCAGCGGCCACAGCGTGCCGGTCAGGCCCACGCCCGCCCACATGCTGTACAGCGGGACGGCGACGACCTGCGGCGGCAGCATCATGGCGGCGATCAGGAGCATGAACGCGGCGCCGCTGCCGCGGAACCTGAAGCGCGCCATGGCGTACGCCGCCGGGATGCTGGAGACCAGCATCCCGAGCGTCGCGACCCCCGAGTACACCAGCGAGTTGCCGAGGTAGCTCAGCATCGGCGCCCGCTCGAACACCGACGCGAAGTTGTCGAAGTGCCACTCGGTCGGCCACGTGTTCGCCGTGAGGGCCTGCTGGTCGGACATCACCGACGTGAGGAACACGAACAGCAGCGGCACGGTGAAGACCACGCCCATGACGAGCGCGATGCTGTGCACCGCGATCCAGTTCAGGACCTGGACCTTGTTCCTGCGCCGCTTGGGTACCCGCGGCGCGGGCGCGACCTCGCGGGGTTCGCTGAGCAGAGCGGTCATCAGCTCCTCGCCTCCTCGGAGTTCGCGGCGCGCAGCTGGCGGATGAGGATCGCGGTGAAGGCGAAGGACACGATGAACAGCACCACGGCCATCGCCGACGCGTAACCCATGTGGTAGGCCCGGAAGCCCTGCTGGTAGAGCCAGATCGGGAACGTCAGCGTCGAGTTGTTGGGGTACCCCATGACCTGGCTGTTGCCGACCATGCCCGCCGAACCCGACGCCACCGACCCGGCGACGACGGCCTGGGTGAAGTACTGGAGGGCGAAGATCACCGAGTTGACCACCCCGAACAGCAGCACGGGCGCGATCGTCGGCAGGGTGATCTTGCGGAACCGCATGACCGGGCCCGCGCCGTCGAGCTGCGCGGCCTCGTACAGCTCCTTGGGCACGTCCAGGATCGCGGCCAGGATGATGATCATGATCTCACCCGAGCCCCACAGCGTGAGCAGCGTCAGCGCGGGCTTCGACGTGGCCGGGTCGTTGAACCACAGCGGACCGTCGACGCCGAACCAGCCGAGCACGGTGTTCACCGGGCCGGTGCCGGGGTTGAACACGAAGACGAACGTCAGCGTGGCCGCGACCGGCGGGACCAGCGACGGCAGGTAGCAGAGGGTGCGGAGCAGGCTGTTGCCGGTGGTGACGCGCGCCAGGATCGACGCGACGCCGAGCCCGAACGCCACCCGCAGCGTCGTGATCACCACGACGAGCCACAGCGTGTTCGCCGCCGCTGTCTTGACCACCGGGTCGCCGGTGAACAGGTAGACGAAGTTGCGGAAGCCGACGAAGTCGGCCGTGTCGAGCCCGTTGTAGTTGGTCAGCGAGAAGTAGGCGGTGGCCAGCAGCGGGTAGATGAAGAACACCGAGACGCCGATGGCCCACGGCGCCAGGAAGAGGATCACCCACTTGCGGTTGCGGGCGCGGACCCCCGCCCGCCCCCGAGCGGGGGCGGGACGGGAGGTCGCGGGCTCCGCCGTCCGGCCGGGCAGGGTCGCGGTCACGGTGCCGACCTCACTTGCCGAGTGCCTTGGCGTCGTCGATCTGCTTGTCCAGCGTCGTCAGGCCCGCACCGAGGTCGGGGACCGAGCCGGACTGCCAGGACTCGCTGAAGTCCGACACGATCTTGAGGTACTGGTCGCCGATGGTGCTGGCGGGGTTGGACGTCAGGTTCTCGTTCTGGAAGGCGTCCAGGAACGGCTTGAACGTCTCGCCCAGCTTCAGGTCCGGGCTGCTCAGCGACGTCTTGGTGCTCGGCACGTTGTGCAGGCCGTTGGCCAGGCCGACCAGCGCGTCGGTGTCCGAGGTCAGGAACTTGACCAGGTCCCACGCGGCACCGGGGTTCTTGGCGCCCTTCGGGATGCCGATGATCGTGCCGGTCGTGTAGCCGCCGCCGTGGTTCTCGGGCTTCGACGTCGGGATCGTCGCCGTGCCGTAGTTCAGCGCGGGGGTCTGGTCCGCGATGAACGCCGTGCGGTACTCGCCGTCGATCGCCATCGCGACCTTGCCCGCGTGGAAGCCGTTGTCGGCGCTGTACTCCTGGCCGAGGCCGGCGGTGAACTTCTGGAGGTTCTCCCAGCCGTAGAAGTCGATGAGCTCCTTCTGCCAGGTGAACATGTCCTTCCAGCCCTGGTCCTGGCCGAGGATGGACCTGCCGTCCTTGTCGATCCACTTCGCGTCGAACATGGTCGCCACGATCTGCGGCTTGAACGCGTAGAAACCCATCTGCGGCAGGAAACCCGCGACCGCGATGGAGCCGTCGGGGTTCTTGACGGTCGTCCTCTTCGCGTAGTCCAGCAGCTCGGCCGTGGTCTTCGGCGGGGCCGTCAGACCGGCCGCGGCGAGCAGGTCCTTGTTGTAGTACAGGCCGTAGACGTCGGCCAGCATCGGCAGCGCGACGCGCTTCCCGTCGTACTCGGTGTAGTCGCGCACCGCCTGCGGGATGTCGTCCAGGTCGTACTCGTCGCGCTCGATGTAGGGCTTGAGGTCCTGCCACGCGCCGCTGGACGCGAACTGGCCGATGTTGTCCGTGGTGAACGAGATCGCCACGTCCGGCGGGTTGCCGCTGCGGATCGACTGGGTGATCTTGTCGTCGTCCTGGCTGCCCTGGTTCTCGATGGTGATGTTCGTGTGCTTGCCGTGGTACTTGTCCAGCGCTTCCTTGAGGATCCCCAGCTCGCGGTCGGAGAAGTTGCTCCAGACCTGGACCGTCACCGCCTGGTCCGCGCCGGGTGCCTCGGCGGGACCGGAAGCGGCGCCGCCGCCCGCGGTGCACGCGGCGGCCACGGCGCCTGCCGCGGCGACGGCAAGAGCTGACCGGAAGCGGAGCCGCGAACGGCCTGGCTTGGTGCGCATTGGCCCTCCTGGGGAGATCAACGGTGGGTGGGGTGGGCGAAGTCCACGGCGGCGGCGGCGCCGTGGTGCTGTCCTCGGAAGGGTTCGGTCGTGGCGGCGGGTAGGCCGAACACCTGTTCCCTGGCGACCGAGAGAGCCGTGTGCAGTGCGCCGGAGCGCACCGGCTTCCCGGTGACCAGCGCGAGCTGGACGGGGGTGCGGGGCACCACCAGTCGGCGGATCTCCGCCGAGACGAGGTCGACGAGGGTCGTGCCGCCCGCCTGGGCGACGTCGCCGGAGAGGAGGACGAGTTCGGGGTCCAGGACGCTGATCACGCCCGCGACGCCGGTGGCGATGCGGCGGGCCAGGTCGACCAGGAACTCGCGGCCCGCGGGGCCTGAGCTGAGGGCCTTGCGGACCGCGCCCTCGCCGGTGCGGGCCGCCACGCCGTGGGCGCGGGCCAGGCGGACCAGCGCGCCGTTGTCCATGAGTTCGCCGAAGGTGCCGCCGGAGCGGTCCGTGCCGGTCTCCGCCACGGCCCGGTCGGGGATCTGGAGGCCGTCGATCTCGCCCGCGCCGCCCGTGGCGCCGCGCAGCAGGACGCCGTTGACGACGACCGCGGCACCCACCGCGTCGGCGGGCCAGATGAGGACGAAGTCGCGGACCTCGGTGGCCCGGCCCGCGATCATCTCCTCCACGGCCACGAGGTTGACGTCGTTCTCGACGGTCACCGTGGTGCCCAGCAGGGCGTGCAGCTCGGCCGGCAGGTCGAACCCGCCCCAGCCCGGCATGTGCGGCGCGTAGGCGAGCTTGCCGGTGGCCGGGTCCACCGCGCCGGGGCTGCCCACCACGACGTGGTGGAGCGCGTCCGGGGTGAGTCCCGCCTGGCCCGTGGCCTTGCTGATGGCGCTGTGGAAGGCCTCCAGCACCTCGGCCTTGCCCGCCTTCGGCATCGGCGCGCTGTGCTCGGTGAGCAGCGCGCCGGAGATGTCGGCGATGGCGACGTCGACGTCGTCCGGCGTCAGGTCCACCGCGGCCACGTGCGCCAGGGCGCCGTTGACCGACCAGAGCTGGGCCCTCGGACCCCGGCCGCCGCCGCGCAAACCGTTGCGCAGGACGGTGTTCGACTCCTCCAGCCGGGTCAGCAGCTGCGCGGTCGCGGGCTTGGAGAGCCCGATCAGCCCTTCCAGCTCGGCTCTGGTGAGGGGGCCGTTGCGGAGCAGCGCCTCGATGGCGGCGCGGTCGTTGATCTCGCGCAGCAGTCGTGGGCTTCCGGCTCGCATCGGTTCTCCTGTCTGTTAACTTTCCAGACGATTTCGGGCAACCGTAGTAAGGGGCGTCACATTCGTCAATGCTCTTGCCGAACGCTGATGCGGGTCCGTTACCTGGGTAAGGTTTGCCTAAGGCAAGCTGGAGCCATGACCGAGACCCGTCAGGAGTCGCTGGCCGAACTGCTCGGAGGCCGCGGCGGGGCGGTGGACGCCTCGCTCCCGCCCGTCGCCTTCGTGGTCGGTTGGCTGGTCGCCGGGCAGTCCGTGGTCGTCGGGGCCTGGGCCGCCGTGCTGTGCGGCGTGCTGGTGGGGGCCGTCCGGCTGGCTCGGGGCGAACGCCCCCGCGCCGCCGTCGTGAGCGTGCTGATGGTCGTGGTCGCCGCGCTGGTCGCGCTCTACACCGGTCGGGCCGAGGACTTCTTCCTCGTCCAACTGCTGTCCAACGTGGCGAGCGCCTTGCTGTGGGCCGCGAGCATCGTGGTGCGGTGGCCGCTGCTCGGCGTCGTCGTCGGGATCGTGGTCGGCCAGCGGACCCGGTGGCGGAAGGACCCCGACCTGCTGCGGGCCTACGGGATCGCCAGCTGGGCCTGGGTCGGGCAGTACGTGCTCCGCGTCGTCGTCTTCGGATCGCTGTGGCTGACCGGGCAGGTCGTGGCCCTCGGGATCGCCCGCGCCGCGCTGACCTGGCCGTTGCAGGCGGTGTGCCTGGCCGCGTCGTGGTGGCTGCTGCGCCGGGCGCTGCCGGAGGACCACCCAGGGCTGCGGCACCCCAGGGTCGAGGACTGACCGGTCAGACCGGCCTGGGCGCCGTCGGGCCCAGCAGGGCGACCGCGGCCAGCCACGCCGCGCCCGCCGCACCCTCGGTCGCGACCCGCACCGTCGCCCCCGACCGCGTCCTGAGCATGGCCCGCAGGCGGTCGCCGACCGGGCTCGACGGACCCACCAGGCTGCCCACCAGCACGATCGGCGTGGTCTCGCCGGGGTTCCTCGCGGCCATCGCGGTGTCCGCCAGGTGGCCCGCCGCCGCCTCCACGATCTCCCGCGCGTGCGGGTCGTGGTCGGCCGCCATGGCGCTGACCAGGGGCGCGTACCTCGCCAGGCCGATCGGCGGGGCGCCGTTCACCACGGTGATCAGCCTCGACCACATGCGGCGCCGGTCGGTGGTCTCCACCAGAGACATGCCCAGCACGGCCTCCGCCAGCGCCGACAGCGGCTCGTCGGTCTCCAGCTGGCCCAGCGTGTCCCGGACCGCCGAGCGGCCCATCCAGAACGCCGAGCCCTCGTCGCCCAGCAGCCAGCCGTAGCCGCCGCTGGTCCGCTCCATCCGGTGACCGACGATCCTGGCCGCGATCGAGCCGGTGCCCGCCACCAGCACCGTGCCGTCCGGGGAGGCCGAGCCCGCCGCGAACGCCGCCTCGCTGTCGCTCACCACGCGCATCGGGCACCGCAGGCCCGCGCCCGTCCACGCCTCCTCGAAGAGGGTGGCCACCGCCGGGTCCGTCAGCTTGCTGGAGCCCGCCATGCCCAGCACCCCGGACCTGACCTTGCGGACGTCCAGGCCGTCCAGCGCGGCGCGCAGCGCGTCGCGGACCTGGGTGGCGGCCCTCGCGGGCGGGTGGGAGTTGGGGTTCGCGCCGCCCGCCACACCCGCTCCGAGCCTCGTGCCGTCCAGGTCCAGCACGACCGCCCTGGTCGAGGTGCCGCCGGCGTCCAGTCCCACCACGAAGCCCATTCGACCGAGTATGCCCAGAACGGGACGGGCCCGGCACACCCAACCGGGTACGCCGGGCCCACGATCCGGAGTGGTCAGTCGCCGTCGGTGACCTTCAGCGGCCGGGCGCGCTCGCCGGTCGCGTTGTGGTGCTGGAGGACCAGCAGCGCGTCCGCCCCGTCGGCGGCCAGCGCGGCGGGGTCGCGGGTGACGGCCAGCGCGGTGCCGTCACCGACCTCGTAGGACAGCGCCGCGGCCCCGCTGCCCCGGAACCACAGGCCCGGCTTGAGCGGGTCGAACGACATCGGGGTGGCGATGCGGTCGACGAAACCGTCCTCGCTGTCCGGCGCGGGGTAGTCGCCGTCGGTGCCCACGGTGTAGCTGATGCGGTGCGACGCCCCGGCGGGGTCGATGCCCAGCGCGGTCAGCGCCACCGGCAGCACCACGACGTTCGAGTCCATGACGTTGGTGTCGACGTCGCCGTACTGGCCGTTGACCGGCTGTTCGTCCACAACGGTCCCGTCGGCGGACCGCGTGCGCGCCAGCCACACGTCCGCCGTGACGTTCCCGGCGGAGTCCTCGGGCTTGGCGACCGACGTGGTGAAGTCGGCCTCGCCGTCGCCGGTCGTGTCGATCGAGACCTCCGGGGTGTTGCCGCTGCCGAGCGTGGTCCAGTTCCCCCACGTGGCGACGCCGAACGCGAGCAGAGCGTCGGCGGACGTGCCCTGCTCCCTCGCCAGGGGCGCGGTGGAGGCGGCGCCCACGTAGCGGAGGTCACCGCCCCTGGCGGTCGCGTTGACGGCGCAGTCGGTCTTCCGGTCGGTCCCGCAGTCGGGCATCTGCTCGCTGGTGCCCTGGAGCTCGAAGGCGCTGAGCAGCGAGCGGTAGGCGAGGTCGGCCTCGCCCTGGTCGAGACCACGACCGCTGGTGGTCAGGACGCCCTGGTCACCGGTGAACGCGACCGCGTCGGTGAGGTCGGCCACGGGCTTGGGGGCCGCGTAGACCGGGACGCGCAGGGTCGTGGAGCTCGCGGCGGGGTCGACGAGCAGGACCCCGGACGCCTCCGCCAGGTACTGCCGGGCCTGGTCGGCCTGCTCCCTCACCAGGGTCGGGTCGGCGGTCCTGCGCAGCTCGGTCGGGTCGGCGACGCGCAGGGTCACCCCGACGCGGGCCACGTCGAGCGGCTTGAGCAGCACCAGCGGAGTCGAGACCTCGACGGCGACGCCGGGGACGGACGTCGTCGCCCGGTAGGAGATCCGCGCGGTGCGGGGCCGGGTGCTCTTGTTGACGACCTTCACCGTCTTGGTCAGCGCGACCGGGCCGCCCACCTCCACCGGGCCGAAGGACACGCCGACCGAGCCGGGGTCGTCCTCGACCATGGCCAGCACCTCGGTGTCGAGGGCCGCGCGGGCGTCGACCCGGCCCGCGCCGACCCGCATGGGGGCCTCGGTGGTGCCCGTCGTGTTGTCGTCGCCGGACGTCACGGTCGCGCCCGCGGTGTTCACCACCGCGGCCTTGACCTCCTCCGGCGACCAGTCCGGGTGGGCCTCGCGGACCATCGCCGCGATGCCCGAGACGTGCGGGGCCGACATGGAGGTGCCGCCCTTGCTCACCGCGCCCGAGCCGGTGCCGACGTCCGCCGACAGGATCGTGTCGCCGGGTGCCGCGACGTCCGGCTTGGCCGCCGTCGCCCCGCGCGAGCCCCTGGACGAGGTCGGGGTGATGGTGTCCGCGAGCTTCGGGGTGGTGGTGGGCACGTTGTCGCGCAGCGCGCCGGTCATCCGCACCCGCGGGGTGCCGTCCGCGAGCGCGGGCCGCACCGCGTCGGTCGCGGTGCTGGTCAGCTGGAAGACCGGGATCTCCTCGTTGCCCGCGATGCTCGCGACGAAGTTGTCGCGGCTGGAGGTCAGGACGACACCGGTCGCGCCCGCGGCGTGCGCGTTGTCGGTGCGCACCGCCGAGCCGCACTCGCGGGTCGACTCGTCGTCGTCCCACTCCAGCCAGGCGACCCTGCCCGCCACGACCGCCCTGTCGGCGTCGGAGAACGGGTCGCAGCCGTCGGTGTTGGCCGGGTCGGTCGGCGCGACGGTCTCGGCGGTCAGGTCGAGCGCGTCGTAGCCGGTGAAGTTCTGGCTGTACTGGCCGGGCCGGGTGGCACCGGCCACCTCGATCCCGTCGAAGACCGCGAAGGCGTCCCTCGTGTTCGCCACGGCCAGCGCTTCCGGGGTGTTGGCGGGCGAGCCGCCCACGTCGTAGAAGTCGCCGCCGTTGCCCGCCGAGGCGACGACCAGCACGCCCGCCTGGGTGACCTTGCGGACGAACAGGGAGTCCGGGTCGTCCTGGCTGGTGTAGTCGCTGCCGAGCGACATGTTGAGCACGTCGAGGTGGTCGGAGAAGTCGCCGTCGCCGTTCGGGTCGAGCGACCAGTCCATCGCCTCCGTGGTGAGGTTCGTGCTGCCCTCGCAGCCGAAGACCTTCAGCGCGTAGAGGGACGCCCTCGGTGCGGTGCCGGGCCCGATCTTCATCGTGGCGAGCGCGTCGGCGTCGAGCGCCGCGTAGTCGCCGGTGAACGTGGAGCCGTCGGCGTTCTCGCCGTAGCCCGCGGCCGTGCCCGCGACGTGGGTGCCGTGGCTGCCGCAGTCGAGCGGGTTGCCGTCCGGCTTCGGCGTGGACTTCTCCGGATCGCGGGCGTCGTAGTCGTCGCCCGCGAAGTCCTTGCCGCCCACCACCTTCGCGGTGGGGAAGACGCCGGGGACCACGGTCGTGCGGTCGACCGCGTCGTAGGCCTCGACGGTGCCGGGACCGCCGAAGTCGGCGTGCGTGTAGTCGATGCCGGTGTCGATCACGCCGATGCGCACGCCGTCGCCGAGGCGGCCGGTCCGCCGCCACACCTCCAGCGCCCCGGTGAGCTGGACGGCGGCGGAGTTCTGCACGACCTTCGGCACGGTCAGCCTGACGGACCTCACCTCGGGAAGGGCGACCAGCTCGCGGATCTCGGCGGCGTCGGCCGTGACGACCACGCCGGAGACGGCGTTGGACGTCCTGGCGACCCGCTTCGCCGCCGCGTCCCGGCCGCGGAGCACGTCGACGACACGGTCGGCGGCGGCGTCGCTGCGCCGCCTCGCCTCCTTCGCGGCGGTGCCCGCCTGCTCGCCGCTCTCACCCCTGGCCCTGGCGGCGTTGGAGGTGTCGACCGCCGGGGCCTCGGTCAGCTCGACGAACGCGGTCACGGTGCCCGTCGCGGTGGTCAGCGACCCGCCGACCTGCTCGGACGTGCCCCCCGGCCGGGGTTCGCCCGTGGCGGCGGGCACGGACACGGCCGTCGGGGCCGGTGGGGCGGCCGACGCGACCTGCGTGGTGTGCAGGAGGGCCGCCACCAGCAGCGCCGAGGTCGCGAGCGCTCCGGCGGACCGGGGGGTCCGGTGGTTGTTCATGACCTTCCTTCGTCAGGCGGCGGGGCGGACTGGAGGGCACCGCTCCGGCCTTCAGTCGCACGGTGTTCCTCCCAACGGGGGGTTGATGGGCCTCTGGTCCTGTGCAGGTGACCGTGCTGGAGGACCATTCATCGGACGACTTCGCCGCTCTGGTCTAGACGGGAACCGTCCCTGCGAGCTATACATCCGATGTATTGCGTCACGACGAGGAGGAACAGCCGTGCAGTTCTTGCGTCTCGGAGAACCGGGATCCGAACGTCCCGCGGTCCGCCACGACGGCAGCACGTACGACCTCGCGCCGCTCACCGCGGACGTCGACGGCCGGTTCCTCGAAGCGGGTGGCGTCGGCGCCACGAGGGCCGCGCTGGCGGCGGGTGAGCTGCCCGTGCTGGACGAGGCGGGCCTGCGCGTCGGGCCGCCGATCGCGGCCCCCGGCAAGGTGGTCTGCATCGGCCTCAACTACCGCGACCACGCGGAGGAGACCGGCGCGGCCATCCCCGCCGAACCCGTCGTGTTCCTCAAGACGGCCGACACGATCGTGGGCCCGTACGACGAGGTGCTCATCCCGCGCGGGTCGGTCAAGACCGACTGGGAGGTCGAGCTGGGCGTCGTGATCGGCCGGACCGCGCGGTACGTGGAGTCCGACGCCGACGCGCTGGCCTGCGTCGCCGGGTACGTGCTGTCGCACGACGTGTCCGAGCGGGAGTTCCAGATCGAGCGCGGCGGCACGTGGGACAAGGGCAAGAACTGCGAGACGTTCAACCCGCTCGGCCCCTTCCTCGTGCCCGCCGACGAGGTCGCCGACCCCCAGCGGCTGGACCTGCGGCTGTGGGTGAACGGCGAGCCGAGGCAGGACTCCTCCACCAAGAACATGATCTTCCCGGTGGCCGAGGTCGTGCGCTACCTGAGCCGGTTCATGGTCCTTCGACCGGGTGACCTCATCAACACCGGCACGCCCGCGGGCGTGGCGCTCGGCCAGCCGGACCCGAAGCCGTACCTGCGGGAGGGCGACGTGGTGGAGCTGGAGATCGAGGGACTGGGCAGGCAGAAGCAAACGTTCGGGCAGGCCTGAGCATGGCCGCCGTCGTCGGGCTCGACGTGCTCGACATCCGGTTCCCGACCTCCCGCGAGCTGGACGGCTCGGACGCGATGAACCCGGACCCGGACTACTCGGCCGCCTACGTGGTGCTGCGCACCGACGACGGCCCGGACGGCTACGGCCTCGCGTTCACGATCGGCCGGGGCAACGACGTGCAGGCCGCCGCGATCCGCGCGCTCGCCCCGCACGTCGTCGGCAGGCCCGTCCCCGAGGACGCCGCCGCGCTCGCCGCCCTGTCCGCCGAGCTGATCGGCGACTCGCAGCTGCGCTGGCTCGGCCCGGAGAAGGGCGTCGTGCACATGGCCGTCGGCGCGGTGGTCAACGCCGCGTGGGACCTGGCCTCGCGCCGGGCCGGACTGCCGCTGTGGCGGTTCCTGGCGGCGATGACGCCGGAGGAGGTCGTCGGGCTGGTCGACTTCCGCTACCTCTCCGACGCGCTCACGCCCGCCGAGGCGCTGGAGCTGCTCCGCGCCGGTCAGGAGGGGCGGGACGAGCGGATCGCGCTGCTGGAGCGCGACGGCTACCCGGCCTACACGACCTCGCCCGGCTGGCTCGGGTACTCCGACGACAAGCTGGCCGGGCTGGCCAGGCAGGCCGTCGCCGACGGCTTCTCGATGATCAAGCTCAAGGTCGGCGGCGACCTCGGCGACGACGTGCGGCGGATGAAGCTCGCCCGCGAGGTCGTCGGCCCGGACGTCCGCGTCGCGGTCGACGCCAACCAGCGCTGGGACGTCGGCACGGCCGTCGACTGGATGCGCGAGCTGGCGCCGTACGACCCGTACTGGATCGAGGAGCCGACCTCGCCGGACGACGTCCTCGGCCACCGGGCCGTCGCTCGGGCGGTCGCGCCGATCAAGGTCGCGACCGGCGAGCACGTGCAGAACCGCGTGGTGTTCAAGCAACTGCTCCAGGCCGGAGCGCTCGACGTGCTCCAGCTCGACGCGTGCCGGGTCGCGGGCGTGAACGAGAACGTCGCGATCCTGCTGCTGGCCAAGAAGTTCGGCGTCCCGGTGTGCCCGCACGCGGGCGGGGTCGGGCTGTGCGAACTGGTCAGGCACCTGTCGATGTTCGACTACGCGGCGGTGTCCGGGACGATGGACGACCGCGTGATCGAGTGGGTCGACCACCTGCACGACCACTTCCTGGACCCGGCCGTGGTGCGCGACGGCCGGTACCTCGCACCGACCCTGCCGGGGTTCTCCGCACGGCTCAAGGACGAGACGCTGGCCGCCTACCGCTACCCCGACGGTCCGGTGTGGACGGCCCTGGCAACGGAGGCGTCATGACCGACTTCACCGACCTGGTCGCCGTGGTGACCGGTGGCGCGTCCGGGATCGGCCTGGCGACCGCGACGCTGCTCGCCTCGCGCGGCGCGCGGGTGGCCTGCCTGGACCTCGACGCCGACGGCGTCGGGGCCCCGCTGCTCGGCCTCACCGCGGACGTGACCGACGACGAGGGCGTGCGGGCCGCCGTGGCCGCCGTCGTCGAGGAGTTCGGCCGCATCGACGTCGTGGTGAACAACGCGGGCATCGGCGCGCAGGGCGACGTGGCGGCGAACTCCGACGACGAGTGGCGCAGGGTGCTCGACGTGAACGTGCTCGGCATGGTCAGGGTGTCGCGGGCGGCGCTGCCGCACCTGCGCGAGTCGCCGTCCGCGGCGATCGTGAACACCTGCTCCGTCGCGGCGTGGGCCGGGCTGCCGCAGCGCGCGCTGTACTCGGCCAGCAAGGGCGCGGTGCACGCGTTGACGCTGGCCATGGCCGCGGACCACGTGCGCGAGGGCATCCGGGTCAACGCGGTCGCCCCCGGCACCGCCGACACCCCGTGGATCGGGCGGCTGCTCGACGCCGCGCCGGACCCGGACGCCGAGCGCGCCTCGCTGGAGGCCCGCCAGCCGCACGGTCGGCTCGTGTCGGCCGACGAGGTCGCCGGTGCCGTGGCGTACCTGGCCTCGCCGCTGTCGGGGTCGACGACGGGCACGATCCTCGCCGTCGACGGCGGCATGCACGGACTGCGGCTGAGGCCCACGCCCTGAAGGAGTTCACCGTGAAGGTTTCGTTGTCGCGCTTGGGGTTCGGTGCCGCACCGATCGGCAACCTGTACCGCGAGGTCTCCGACGACCAGGCGCACGCGGCCGTGGACGCGGCGTGGGACAGCGGGGTCCGGTACTTCGACACCGCCCCGCACTACGGGCTCGGGCTGTCCGAACGGCGGCTCGGCGAGGCCCTCGCCGGTCGGCCGCGGTCGGAGTACGTGGTCTCCACCAAGGTCGGGCGGCTGCTGGAGCCGTTCGACGGCGGCGGCGACGACCTGGCCGAGGGGTTCGCCGTGCCCGCGACGTCCCGGCGGGTGTGGGACTTCAGCGCGGACGGCGTGCGGCGGTCGCTGGAGTCGTCGCTGGAGCGGCTGGGCACCGACCACGTCGACGTCGTGTACCTGCACGACCCGGACGACCACTGGGAGCAGGCGTCCCGCGAGGGGGTGCCCGCGCTGGTCGAGCTGCGCGAGCAGGGTGTGGTCGGGGCGATCGGGGTCGGCATGAACCAGTGGCGGATGCCCGCCCGGTTCATCCGCGAGACCGACGTCGACGTGGTGATGCTGGCGGGCCGGTACACGCTGCTGGAGCAGACCGCGCTGCCGGAGTTCCTGCCGCTGTGCCTGGAGCGCGGGGTGCCCGTGGTGGCCGCGGGCGTCTTCAACTCCGGCCTGCTGTCGCGCCCCTCGGTGCCCGACGGCGCCAAGTACGACTACGCCGACGCGCCCGCCGAGGTGCTGGACCGGGCCCGGAGGATCGCCGCGGTGTGCGACGGGCACGGGGTCGCGCTGCCGCGGGTGGCGATCCGGTTCGCGCTCGGGCACTCGGCCGTCGCGAGCGTCGTGATCGGGGCGCGGACGGCGGAGCAGATGCGGTCGAACGCGGCGAGCTTCGCCGCGCCGATCCCGGCCGAGCTGTGGACGTCGTTGCGGGACGAGGGGCTGCTCGGCGCGGAGGTGCCGGTTCCGTGATCGTCGACGCGCACCACCACCTGTGGGACCTGGACGTGCGGGACCAGGGGTGGATCACCGATCCGCCGATGGGGGTCCTGCGCCGCAGCTTCGGCGTGGCCGACCTCGACGAGCGGGCGAAGGCCTCCGGCGTCACGCGGACGGTGCTGGTGCAGACCGTCACCGTGCCGGAGGAGACGCCGGAGCTCCTGGCCGTCGCCGAGGACTCCGAGCTGGTCGGCGCGGTGGTCGGCTGGACGGACCTGACCGCGCCGGACGTGGCGGACGCCCTCGCCGGGCTGGCGGAGGCGCGCGGCGGGTCGTGGCTGCGGGGCGTCCGGCACCAGGTGCAGGGCGAGCCGGACCCGGAGTGGTTGTGCCGCGGGGACGTCCGGCGCGGGCTGGCCGCCGTGGGCCGGGCCGGGTTGGTGTACGAGCTGCTGACGCTGCCGGGCCAGCTCACCGCGGCGCGGCGGACCGCCGCCGCGCTGCCGGACGTGCGGTTCGTGGTGGACCACTGCTCGAAGCCGCCGATCGCGTCCGGCGACCTGGAGGGCTGGATCGAGCCGATCAGGTCGCTCGCGGCGCACGACAACGTGACGTGCAAGGTGTCCGGGCTGGTCACGGAGGCCGACTGGGCCCGGTGGACGGTGGACGACCTGCGGCCGTGCTTCGAGGTCGTGCTGGACGCGTTCGGGCCGGAGCGGCTGATGTTCGGGTCGGACTGGCCGGTGTGCCTGCTGGCGGCGGAGTACGCCGACGTCGTGGCGGCGGCGCGGGAGCTGACCGGCGAGCTGTCGGGGGCCGAGCGCGCGATGGTCTTCGCGGGCACCGCGACCGGGGTCTACGGCTTGGCACCGCAGGACGGGACCGGCTGCCGGGGGGTGGGGGGGCGCCGGGACCGGCGCCCCACGGCTAGGCCAGGTCGGACAGCCACTGCTCCACTCCCGCGACGTGCACCGTGGTCCAGGAGCGGGCGAGTTCGGTTTCCCGCAGCGCCAGCGCGTCCACGATCGCCCGGTGCTCGGCGATGGTGCGCTCGGCCGCGCCCGCCTGCGCTATGCCGCGCCAGATCCGCACGCGGACGGTCGGGCCCGCGAGGGTGTCCAGCAGCTGGGCCAGGTAGGCGTTGCCGGAGCCGCGGGCGATGGCGCGGTGGAACTCCAGGTCGTGCTCGACCAGTTCCTCGACCGACTTCGCGTTCTCGCCCGCGTCGCACATCGCTCGGAGGACGGCGACCTCCTCCGGGGTGATCCGCTGGGCGGCGAGCGCGGACGCCGCCGGTTCGAGGATCCGCCGCACCTGGAGGACCTCCAGGACCGAGTCCTCGCCGCGGTGCAGGTCCAGCACGAACGACAGGGCTCCGAGGAGGTCGTCCGCGCGCAGGCTGGAGACGTACGTCCCGTCGCCCTGCCGCACGTCGAGCACTCGGACGAGTGACAGGGCCTTGACGGCCTCGCGGAGGGAGTTCCGCGACAGTCCCAGCCGCTCAGCCAGGTCCGCTTCGCGCGGAAGGCGGTCGCCCGGCTTCAGCTCCCCGCTCACGATCATCTCTTTGACACGCAGGATCGCGTCGTCCGTGACTGCCACGGCACCCTCGACTCGGTAGTAGACCTCGGATGTCTGGTGTCCAGTATGAGACATCGGTGTGGGGTCCGCGTGGTCCAGCCATGGCGATCTTTCACTCAGTGATGGTCTAATTGGTTATCTTTCGACCGAGCGTGACTAAACCAGTGCTTTGCCGCCATAATGGTCTGGACCATTTGAGGAGGGACCTTGGACACGGTTGTCGCAGCCCCGCGAGCACTACTCGGTCGCACCATCACCGGTCCCGCCTACGTGCGAATCCGGGCCGGGCGCATCGTCGAGGTGGTCGCCGGTGAACCGCCGGTGGGCGCCGAAGTGCTGGCCGACGGACTGCTCACGCCCGGTCTGGTGGACATCCAGATCAACGGGGCGGTCGGAGTCGACTTCGCCGAAGTGGACACCGCGAGCATGAGGGTCGTCGCCGAAGCGCTGCCGCAGACCGGGGTCACCCGGTTCCTGCCCACGCTGATCACGGCGCCCGTGCCGGTGGCCATCCGGCAGGCCCGCGCGGTGCTGGCCGCCTCCGCGGCCCTGCCCGAGGGCGTGGGAGCCCGGCCGCTCGGCGTGCACTTCGAGGGGCCTTTCCTGTCGCCCAAGAGGCCGGGGGTGCACGACCCGGCGCTGATGGTCGAACCCGGCGTCGAGGAGATCGACCAGCTCCTGGCCGACGAGACCCTGCGGCGGGCGTTGCGGATGGTGACGCTCGCGCCCGAGCAGCCCGGCGGGATGGAGGCCGTGCGACGGCTGTCCGAGGCCGGGGTCCTGGTCGCCGTCGGGCACAGCGACGCCACGGGGTCGCAGACCCGCGCGGCGGCCGACGCCGGTGCGCGGATGGTCACGCACCTGTTCAACGCGCAGCGCCCGCTGGGCCACCGCGAGCCGGGCGTGCCCGGCGTGGCGCTGGTGGACGAGCGCTTCACCCTGGGGTTGATCGCGGACCTGGCCCACGTGGGTCCCGACGTGTGCAGGCTGGTGTTCAACGCCGCCGGGCACCGGGTCGCCCTGGTCACGGACGCGGTCGCCGCGGCCGGGATGCCGCCGGGCCGCTACCAGCTCGGCGGGGCCGACGTGCTGCTCACCGAGGACGGCGTGCCCCGCTCGCCCGAGGGCACCATCGCGGGCAGCGCCCTGACGCTGGACCGGGCCGTGCGGAACATCGTGTCGGTCGGCGTGGACGTGGCCGACGCCCTGGCCTCCGCGACGATCATCCCGGCCGAGGCCATCGGTGAGTCGGGGCTCGGGCGGCTGGCGCCCGGCGCCGTGGCCGACCTGGTCTGGTGGGACGAGGACCTGAACCCCCGGAAGGTGTGGGTGGACGGGCGGGTGGTGTTCGACGCCGACGCGGGCGCCGTGGTGGCCGCGGCCGTGGGGTACGCGACCGCCGGTCAGTGAGCTCCGCCCTCACGGGGCCTGGTGACCTCGGGGTCGCCAGGCCCCCGTTTCGTCGCGGGCCTCCCGGCTCGAACGACGAGGGCGGGGCCTCCACCGGAGACCCCGCCCTCGTCGGTGCGCTCAGCGGGTGCGGGTGACCTTCTTCAGACCCCTCGGGCTGTCCGGGTCGCCGCCGCGGGCCAGCGCCAGGCCGTGGGCGAGGCTCTGGATCGGCAGGATCTCCAGGATCGGGGCCACCTCCTCGGCGGTCTCCGCCACCGGGATGCGCAGGGCCGCCGACACCTTGTCGGCCGCCGACCCCACGGCCAGCACGTCCGCGCCGCGCCCGTGGACCACGTCCAGGACCTCGTGCAGGGCGTCGCCTCCCTTGCCGGTGCTGGTCACCGCCAGGACGGCCGTCTCGCCGTCCACGGCGGCCACCGGACCGTGCAGGAGGTCCGCGCCCGAGTAGGCGCGGGCACCCAGGTAGCTGGTCTCCGCGAGCTTCAGCGCGGCCTCCAGCGCGGTCGGCAGCGAGAAGCCCCGGCCCGTGGTGAGCACGCGGTCCACGAAGCGGTAGCGGCGCACGGCCTCGGTCACCGCGTCGGTCGAGGCGTCGAGGGTGGACCGGGCGAGGTCGCCGAGGTTCGCCGCGTGCTTCCCGTCGCCGCCGCGGATGGCGTCGAAGAGCAGGTACAGGGCCAGGAGCGTCGCCGAGTAGGTCTTGGTCGCCGCCACCGCGTGCTCCACGCCCGCGCCGACGTCCACCGAGAGTTCCGCCGCGCCGTTGAGCGGGGAGTCCGAGGTGTTCGTGACGGCCACGGTCAGCGCGCCCTGCGCGCGGGCCGCCTGGGTGACCTCCAGGAGGTCCGGGGAGCCGCCGCTCTGGCTGACCGACACCACGAGCACGTCGCGCAGGTCGGGCTTGCCGCCGTAGAGCGTGGTGGTGGACGGGGAGACCAGGCCTGCCGGGAGTTGCAGCAGGACCTCGGTGAGGTACTTCGCGTAGAGGGCGGCGTGGTCGCTGGAGCCCCTGGCCGCGAAGAGGACGAACCGGGGTGCGCGCTCGCGGACCACCGCCGCGACCTCGGCGATCTCCGCGCGCCGCTCGATGAGGCCGGAGAAGATCGCCGGTTGCTGCGCGATCTCCGCTGCCATGTGCCTGCCGGGCTGCTGCTCGGTCATCCCAATAAACCCCTGTCAGGTGGTCGAGAGGCGGCTGGAGGCGATGCGCTCTGCCGCGGCGCGCAGGCACACCCGTGAACCGCCGTGGGTGTTCACGCGGGCGACTGTGCCCAGGTCGGGGCCGGGCACGCCGGTTTCGACGTGCACTAGGTCCAGACCAATTTTAAGCATGTCGGTGACCAGATCGCGAGCCCAGGCGTGGCGGTGGGCCTCCCGCGTCACCACGATCACGGTCCTGCCGTCGGCCACCCCGGCGATCTGCTCGGCGCTCGCCGAGGCCGTGGCCAGCACTTCCGTTCCGTCGAGGAGGTCGGTCAGGTACGGGCCGAGACCCCACGGCACCTCGCCGACGGCTTCGGACGGTGCCACGACCAGGTCGACCACCAGCACTGGACCGGTAATGACCAGTTCACCGGTCACCTCGACTGCCCTGCGGGCCGCCAGCAGCCCGATCTCGGCGTCGTGGCCCTCGACCTGCGCGGGCGGGGCGCCCAGCGCCGCGGTGCGGGCCGCGGCCTCCTCCAGGCGCTCGCGGGACAGCTCACCCGCCTCCACGGCGGCCACGATGCTGTCGACCAGCCGCTGGAGGCCGTCGTCGTCCAGCGGCTCGCCACCGAGGCAGAGGGCGTCCACACCCGCGGCCAGCGCCCGCACGGAGCCCTGGGCGAGGTCGCCGCCCACGGCCTTCATGTCCAGGCCGTCGGTGATGATCGCGCCGGTGAAGCCCAGCTCGTCGCGCAGGACCGCGACGGCCTTCGGGTTCAGGGTGGCCGGGGCCTCGCCCCACTCCGGGACGACCAGGTGGCCGGTCATGATCGAGCGGACACCGGCCGCGACGGCCGCGCGGAACGGCACCAGCTCCACCGCGTTCAGCTCCGCGACGGTCCTGGGCAGCACCGGCAGTTCCCGGTGCGAGTCGGCCGTGGAGGCGCCGTGGCCGGGGAAGTGCTTGGCGCACGCCGCCACGCCGTAGACCTGCTGGCCCTCCACGAACGCCGCCACGTGCTCGCCCGAGACGACCGGGTCCGAGCCGAACGCCCGGACGCCGATGATCGGGTCGTCCAGGGTGAGCACGAGGTCCGCCGAAGGCGCCAGGTTGACCGTGACGCCGCAGGCCGCCAGGCGGGCGCCGATGCTGGCCGCCACCTGCCTGGTCAGGTCCACGTCGCCGGTGGCGCCCAGCGCGTGGTTGCCCGGCACCTCCGAGCCCTTGCCCGCGTCCAGGCGGGTGACGTCCCCGCCCTCCTCGTCGATGCCGATGACCACGTCGCCGCGCGCCGCGCGCAGCTGCGCGTTCAACGCGGTGACCTGCTCGTCGTCCACGACGTTGCGGCCGAACAGCACGACGCCGCCCAACCCGCCGGTCACGCGCTCGAGCAACCAGTCCGGAGCGGTGGTCCCGTGGAAACCCGGTAGCAGTACGGCGGCCGCGAGCCGGTGCAGCGACATGCGCTCTCTATCCCTTCACGGCACCGGCGGTGACACCGGTGACCATCTTCCGCTGGACGATGAGGAAGAACACGAGCACGGGCACGGTGAACAGGGCGGACGCGGCCATCGCGCCGCCCCAGTCGGTGCCGAACGCGGACTGGAAGCCGCTCAGCCACACGGGCAGGGTCTCCTTGTCCTCGGCGCGGACCATGACCTTGGCGAACAGGAACTCGTTCCACGCCGTGATGAACGCGAACACCGACGTGGCCACGAGGCCGGGGCCGAGCAGCGGCAGCGTGACGCGCCGGAACGCGCCCCACCGGCCGCAGCCGTCGACCATCGCGGCCTCCTCCAGCTCGATCGGGATGCCGTTCACGAAACCGCGCAACGTCCACGCGCAGAACGGCAGCGTCACCGCGAAGTAGATGAGGACCAGCGACGACAGCTGCTCGTAGAGGCCGAGGTCGCGCATCATCAGGAACATCGGGATCAGCAGAGCCTCGAACGGCGCCATCTGGGCGACCAGCATGAGCATCACGAAGCCCTTGCGGCCGCGGAAGCGCATGCGGGACAGCGCGAGCGCGGCCAGCAGGCCGATCACCAGCGCCGCCACGACGGCGGACAGCGAGACGAGCAGGCTGTTGCCCAGCGACTGGAGGAAGCCCGGCTTGGTCCACGCGGTGACGAAGTTGCTGTTCGTCACCGACGACGGGATCAGGTCGAAGTCGCTGGAGAGCAGGTCCTTCTTCGGCTTGAGGGCCGTCGTGACCATCCAGTAGGTGGGGAAGGCGAAGAACGCGGCGATCAGCACCGCGACGACGTTCGCCGACACCTTCTTCGCGTTCACAGCTTGCCCTCCTGGGTCTGGAGCAGCTTCCGCAGGTAGGTCACCGTCAGCAGGGTCAGGATGACGACCATGAGCACGCTCACCGCCGCGGCCACGCCGAAGTGGCTCTGCGAGATGCCCTCCAGGTACTGGAGGACCGGCAGCGTCGTGGAACCGCCGCTCGGCCCGCCCTCCTTGAACACCCAGATCTGGGTGAAGACCTTGAAGTCCCAGAGCAGCGACAGGAACGTCACCATCATCAGCAGGGGCTTCAGCTCGGGCCACGTGACCGCGCGGAACGTCTGCCACGCCGTCGCGCCGTCGATGCCCGCCGCCTCGTAGAGGTCGGCGGGGACGCCGATGACGCCCGCGTACAGGGAGAAGGCGAGGAAGGGGATCGCCTGCCAGACGATGAGCAGCCCGATCACCGAGAGGGTCGCGGTGCCCGTGGAGAACCACGAGTACCCGG
This sequence comes from Umezawaea sp., assembly GCF_057122925.1. Taxonomy (NCBI): domain Bacteria; kingdom Bacillati; phylum Actinomycetota; class Actinomycetes; order Pseudonocardiales; family Pseudonocardiaceae; genus Umezawaea; species Umezawaea sp. Next base: position 50,879 of record NZ_DBNGPQ010000179.1, read on the forward strand.
CGAAGTCGAAGCCGAGCTTCACCAGGATCTTGTTCAGGATCCCGTACTGCTGGTCGAAGATCCACTGGTAGACCGTGGTCGACGCGATGATCGGCATCGCCCACGCCAGCAGCATGCAGACCTGGAGCAGGATGCGGATCGGGGTGCTGAGCTGGCGCATCAGCAGCGCGATGGCGAGGCCCACGACCACGGACGCGGCCACCACGGCGGCCGTGAAGACCACCGTGCGGACGGTGATCTCCCAGAAGCGCGGGTCGGAGAGGACCTTGGTGTAGTTGTCCAGGCCGACCCAGACGATCTCGCCCCGGACGAGCTCACCCAGGTCGAGCTTGCGGAAACTGGTCACCACCACCGAGACGACCGGAAAACCGATCAGCCAGAGGATGCCGAGCACGGCGGGGGCCAGCAGCAGGTACGGCAGCAGCCGGTCGAAGGCGCTACCCCGGCGGCGCCTCGCGCCGCCCGCAACGGCACGCCGCGGTGCCGGTGAGGAGTTCCTCACCGGCACCGCGGCGTCGGTCGTTTCAACGGCCGTCATCGCTGGTCGTCAGCCGCCGAGCAACGCGTTGAGCGCGGTGTTGGCGTCAGCGGTCGCCTGGTCCAGGCTCTTCGCGCCGGTGAGGTACGCGGTGAGCATGTCCTTCAGCGGGTTCTGACCGGCCTCGACAGCGGCCCACTTCGGCGTGGCCGGGGTGACCTTGCCGTTGACCGAGGAGGCGGCGAGCGCCTTGCCGACCGGGTTGGCCGACAGCGAAGCGGTGTCCTTCGAGGTGCCGGGCACGGTGCCCGCGGCGCCGAGCTGGTCCTGGTACTTCTTGCTGCTGAGCAGCTTCAGGTAGCCCTTGGCCAGGTCCACGTTCTTGCTACCGGCCGGGATGGCCAGGTTCGAGCCGCCGAGGAACACGGGAGCGGTCTTGCCCGCGGTCTTGGACGGGACGGGGAACGCGGAGGTCTTCTTCTCCAGGTCCGGGTTGGCCTTGACGGCGCCGCCCAGCTCCCACGGCAGACCGATCATCATCGCCACGTTGCCCGTGCCGAAGACCTCCATCTGCTGCGGCTTGGCCTCGTCGGTGTCCTTCGGGGCCTTGGTGCCGGAGGCGTCGACGAGCTTCTTGTAGAAGTCCACGCCCGCCTTGGCCTGGGCGCTGTCCAGCGTGCCGACGAACTTGTCGCCGTCCTTCTTCGCGACGTCGCCGCCCTCGTCCCAGATGAACGACAGCAGGGAGTACCAGGACTGACCCGGCAGGTAGAGCGCCTGGAAGTCCGGGTTGGACGCGTTGGCGGTCTTCAGCTTCTCGATCGCGGCCAGCCACTCGTCGCGCGAGGTGGGGGGCGCGGTGATGCCCGCGGCCTCGAACAGGTCCGTCCGGTAGATGACGGTGCGGTTCGACGCGTAGAACGGCAGGCCGTACTGCTTGTCCTCCCACGTCAGGGAGTCCTTGAGGCCGCCGAGCCACTCGCCGCCGTTGAGGTTGGCGGCGTCACCGGTCAGGTCGAGCAGCGTGCCCTCGGACGCGAACTTCGGCGTCTGGGTGTTGCCGAGCTCGATGACGTCCGGCGGGGTGTTGCTGGTCAGCGCGGTGGTCAGCTTCTCCTGGATGCCGCCCCACTTCTGGACCTCGTACTTGACCGTGACGTCCTTGTTCGAGTCCTGGAACTCCTTGTGCAAGGCGTCGGTCAGCGTGGTCGGCGCGGAGCCGTCCATCAGCCAGACCGTCAGGGTCTTCGGGCCGCTCGACTCAGCGGCCGTCGTACCCGACGGGCTCGTGCCACATCCGGCCACGGTTACCGCCAGTGCGGCGGCACCAACGGCAAGTCCTCTCCAGCCCTTCACGTTTGCGCCCTTTCAGAAGCCCGGTCAACCGTCGACCGGGACCAGCCAAGTGGTGTAGACCAATGCGGCCTAGAGTGTGCCGCGCCACAGCCCCTGTCAAGGACGTTGCCGAGACGTTGCAAAGTCATCCGACGAATTTCCTATGGCTTGTCGGGGGTTCGAACGCACGATCCGGCGCGGACAAGGCATCCTGTGGGTGGAGCCGCGATGCTGTACGAGGAGGAAGGCCATGCTGGAGACGACGCCTGGAGCAGGCGTGGACGCCAGGTCTCGTGCGCAACGCGAGCCGAAGTACTGGGGACTCAAGCGGCACCTGCTGGACCTGTTGCGCGCGCTGCCGCCGGGATCCCCCATTCCGACCGAACGGTCCCTGGCCGCTGACTTCGACGTTTCCCGCACCACGGTGCGCCAAGCGCTTGCGGAGCTGACCGTCGAAGGACGGCTGCTCAGGGTGCAGGGCAAGGGAACCTTCGCGGCGGAGCCCAAGGTCGCGCAGCGCCTCCAGCTGTCTTCGTACACAGAGGACATGCGGGCGCAGGGCCGCAAGCCGTCGTCACGCCTGATCGAGGCGTCCGAGCTGCCCGCGGAGGCGGAGCTGGCCAGGTTCCTCGGCGTCCGGGCGGGCGCCAAGGTGCTCAGGCTGCACCGCCTGCGGCTGGCCGACGACGAGCCGATGGCCATCGAGACGACCCACCTCGCGCTCGGCCGCTTCCGCGGCCTCCGCCGCTACCTCGCCCCTGGAACCTCGCTCTACCAGGTGCTTCGCGAGCGGTTCGGCGTCGAGATGGGTCACGCCGAGGAGACGATCGAGACCGCGCTGGCCAGTCCCGAGGAGGCCGAGCTCCTCGGCGCGGACATCGGCCTGCCGATGCTGCTGCTGTCGCGGCACTCGTTCGACACCGAGGGCAATCCCGTGGAGTGGGTGCGAAGCGTGTACCGGGGGGACCGGTACAAGTTCGTGGCCACGCTGAACAGGCCCGCGGGCTGATTTCCGGTTTTACCGGAGAGCCGCCCCGCTCACGAGCGGGGCGGCTTTTCCCCGCGCCGGGCGGCCATTCGGTGGAATGGTAATAACCAGTGTCGACGCTGGTCAGATCGATCCGGTTGACGCGGTGCCGCGACCTTTCGGGCAATGTGACACAAATTCGCCTATCCGGTTTGACGATGGACTTCGAAACCGTCGGACCTTCCCGGTGCCGTCGAATCAGGAGACCTTCCCGGTCGGGTGCGCCCCGATTCCGACCGGGGTCGCCCGCCGGTTTCGGCTCGTCCGGGACACGTCGACGCACCACGTCCGGCTGGGGCTTCGGCTCCCGACGAACTGGCCGCCAGTCCTCCGAGGCGTCTCAAAGGGTGAAAAACACGCGACCGATCCCCGTCGACCCATAGGGATTCCGAATACCGGGGACGTCGTCCCGGCGCAGCCCGAGCGGCCGAACGGGGTCACAATGACGCCGTGGGGACCACCGAAGTGATCGTCTGGGGCACGCCGAGGGCCAGGGCCGTGCTGGCGACCACCATCGTCGGCTCGGGCATGGCGATGCTGGACAGCACGATCGTCAACGTCGCCCTGCCGAAGATCGGCGAGGAGCTGGACGCGTCGGTCGCGGGCCTCCAGTGGATCCTCAACGGGTACCTGCTGTCGCTCGCGGCGCTGATCCTGGTCGCCGGGTCGCTCGGCGACCGGTACGGCCGCCGCCGGGTCTTCACCTTCGGCGTCCTGTGGTTCGGCGCGGCGTCGCTGCTGTGCGGCCTCGCGCCCACGACGGAGCTGCTGGTCGCCGCCCGGATCCTCCAGGGCGTCGGCGGCGCGCTGCTGACGCCGGGCTCGCTCGCGATCCTCCAGTCGACGTTCGCCCGCCAGGACCGGTCGCGAGCCATCGGGGCGTGGTCTGGCCTGGGCGGCATCGCGGCGGCCGTCGGCCCGCTCGCGGGCGGGCTGCTCGTGCAGGCCGGGTCGTGGCGGCTGGCGTTCCTGATCAACGTGCCGATCGCGCTGGTGTGCGTGTGGATGGCCCGCCGGTACGTGCCGGAGTCGCGCGACGAGACCCTGACCGGCCACCCGAACGTCCTCGGCTCCGTCGTCGGAGCCCTCGGGCTCGCGGGCGTCACCGGCGCCCTCGTGGAAGCCCCGGCCCGCGGGGCCGGTGACCCCCTCGTGGTCGGCGCGGCCGTCGTCGGCATCGCGGGCCTGGTCGCCTTCGGCCTGCTCCAGGCCAGGGGCCGCACGCCGCTCGTGCCGCCGGAGCTCTTCGCGAACCGGACGTTCGTGCTGGCCAACGCGCTGACGTTCCTGATGTACGCCGCGCTCGGCGGCGTGATGGTGCTGATGATCCTCCAGCTCCAGGTGTCGCTGGACTACTCGCCGACCGCGGCCGGGCTGGCGGGCCTGCCGATCACGGTCGTCATGCTGCTCCTGTCCGCCCGCTCCGGCAGGCTCGCGCAGCGCGTCGGCCCCCGCGCCCAGCTCGTGGTCGGCCCGCTCCTGGTCGCCGCCGGGATGCTCCTGCTCCGCAACGCCGAGCCCGGCGCGACCTACCTCACCGGTGTCCTGCCCGGCATCGCCGTCTTCGGCCTCGGCCTGGCCACCGTCGTCGCCCCCGTGACGGCCACCGTCCTGGCCGCCGCCCCCGACCGCCACGCCGGCGTCGCGTCCGGCGTCAACAACGCCGTGGCCCGCACCGGCAGCCTCGTCGCCGTGGCCGCCCTGCCCGCTCTCTCGGGCCTCACCGGCACCGGCTACACCGACCCCGTCGCCATGACCGCGAGCTGGCAGAGGGCCCTGCTGATCTGCGCCGCCGCCGCGGCGCTCGGCGGCCTGCTCGCCCTCGGCACGGACAACTCGACGATGCGCGACACCCCGCGCCCCGACCCGGAGCGGCCGGGACCGGGCGACTGCCACTCCTGCGGCGTCGACGCGCCGCCCACCCACGTGCGGGCCTGACGGCGCTAGACCGCCAGCAGCTCGGCCAGCAGCGCCGGGTCGAGGTTGCCGCCGGACACGACGGCCACCGTCCTGCCCAGCGGCAGCTCGGCGCGGCGGTTCAGGTACGCGGCGACGGCCACGGCGCCGCTCGGCTCGGCGACCAGCCGCGACCGGTTGGCGAGCAGGGCCACGGCGGCGCGGATCTCGTCCTCGGTGACGGTGACGATCCCGTCGACCAGTTCGCGCATGTGCCCGAACGTCAGCTCGGACGGTTCGGCGCGCAGGCCGTCGGCGATCGTCCTGGCGCGCAGCGCGGGCGGCCAGGAGGCGGAGCGTCGGCCCGCGCGGAGGCTGTCGGCGGCGTCGGCGGCCAGCGCGGGCTCGACGCCGATGACGCGCGCGTCCGGGCAGAGGGCCTTGATCGCCACGGCCACGCCCGCGATCAGGCCGCCGCCGCTGACGGGCACCAGGACGGTCTCGACGTCGGGCAGGTCCTCGGCGACCTCCAGGCCCGCGGTGCCCTGCCCGGCGATGACGTCGACGTGGTCGAAGGGCGGGATGAGCGTCGATCCGCGCTGGTGGGCGAGGTAGCGGGCGCGGGACTCGCGCTCGGTCACCGGTACGACGTGGACCTCGGCGCCGTGCGACAGCGTGGCGTCGATCTTGACCTGCGGCGTGCCGTCGGGCACCACGATCGCCGCGGGCACGCCGAACAGCTTCGCGGCGTAGGCGACGGCCTGCGCGTGGTTGCCGCTGGAGTAGGCGACGACGCCGAGCGCTCGGACGTCTCGGGGGAGGCGGGCCAGGGCGTGGTAGGCGCCGCGGATCTTGAAGGCGCCGACGGGCTGGAGGTTCTCCGGTTTGAGCCACAGCGGGCGGTCGGGGTCGCCCCACGCGCACGGGAGCAGCGGGGTTCGCAGCACGGCGGGGGCCACGATCTCGGCCGCCGCCCGGATGTCGGAAATCGTGACCAGGCGCACGAGGAGATGATGCGTGGTCGTCCTCACGTTGGGCCAACCGGTTCGGCGGCCGACCCGTCCAGTGTTCGGACGAGCAGGAAACCGCCTATCTGTTGAGGATCATGAGCGAGGAGAACGAGAAGAAGACCGGTCTGGACCTCAAGCCCGCGCAGATCGCCGCGGGAGCGCTGGCCGCGGTGACCGCGGCCTTCTTGGGATCGCAGTTGAACGTCGCGGGCACGATCGCGGGCGCCGCCGTGGCGAGCGTCGTCAGCACGATCGGCGGCGCGCTGTACCAGAGCTCGATCGAACGGACCCGCGAGTCGGTGCGGCGGGTCGGCAGCAAGGCGTGGGTGGTCAAGCCCGTCGCGGGCGAGACGGCGTCGGAGAGCGAGGCCACCGACGCCGACGGGGGCACTCCCGAGACCGAAGTGGACACAGGGGACAAGACGTCACGAACCCGGCGCTGGCCCAAGGTCGCGGCCGGGGCGGTGCTGGTGTTCGTGCTGGGGATGCTGGCCGTCACGGGGATCGAGTGGGTGCGCGGCGCCCCGCTCTCCGGGGGCGATGAGGGCACGAGCCTGGGCGCGGTCGTGGGGCAGCCGACCGAGCGCCGGGACACCCCGCCCGCCCCCTCGGTGACGTCCACACCGGACGTTCCGGACCCCTCGGGCACCACGGCGCCGCCGAGCACGACGTCGACCGCGGAGCCGCCGCCGACGACGACCGGGCCGAGTTCGCCGAGCGGCACGACGCGGCCGTCCACGCCTGCGCCGTCGACCACCGGGCAGTCCGGTCCGGAGACGACCGAGCGGACGACGACCGCGCCTCCGTCGACCCCGGGAACAACCGGCTGATCACCGCAGTGATCAACTGGCAACATTCCCGATCCGGTGATCGTTTCATTACTTTGAGTAAGAGTTAACAGTCAAGGGCTACGCACCGGAGTTGAACGGTCGTGAGCTGTGACACACTTCGCCCTCAGATGGCCGCGACCGTCATAGGTCACAGGCTGATAACGTCGCTCGATCGGGTGATTACCGGTCAGTAGACGACCGGGAGGAGGGCTGTGCGAACCGTGGAGACCCCGCGCGAACGCGTCACTCCGAGGCTTTCCGAGGTCTGTTCTCGACCCTCATCCGATCGGGCTTGGCACCGAGGACGGGATGGAAGAAGTAGGAGGAGGGTGGGGCGACCCCTGCCGCCGCCCCACCACCCGTCCCCCTAAAGGCCCCCGTGAGCGGTCCCTGCAACCAGCTCACGGGTTCCCTGCACCCGAAGATGAGGGAGACGTCTAATGATCCGCACGAGTGCGGCCCGCCTGACCGGAGTTGCCCTGCTGGCAGCCGGCGCGGCGATTGCCCTCAGCGTACCGGCCATCGCCGGTCCCGCTGCGGTGAACGTGGCAAGTCCCGCCGACACGGAGAGCTACTCGCCCGAGTTGCTCCAAGCGGTCCAGCGGGACCTCGGCCTGAACGCCGACCAGGCACGCACCCGACTGGCCAACGACGCCAATTCGGGACAGCTCGAAACCAAGGTGAAGGACGCCCTGGGCGACCAGTTCGCGGGCGCCTGGATCGACTCGGTGTCGGGCAAGCTCACCGTCGGCACGACCGACTCCGCCAAGTCCGACACCGCCCGCGCCCTCGGCGCGGACGTCCGCGTGGTCCGGTTCTCGCAGCAGCAGCTCGCGGGCACCAAGGCCGCGCTCGACACGCTGTCGGCACCGGCCTCGATCACGAGCTGGCGCGTCGACGACGCGTCGAACACGGTGGTCGTCGAGGTCAACCGCGACAAGCGGGACGCGGCGGCCGAGGCCTTCCTGGCCACGGCCCGCGGCATCAGCCCCGCGGTCACCGTCGCGGAGACCACGGACACGCCCACGCCGCTCTACGACACGCGCGGCGGTGACGCGTACTACATCGGCGGCGGTCGCTGCTCGGTCGGCTTCGCGGTGTCCGGCGGCTTCGTGACCGCGGGCCACTGCGGTCGCGTTGGCAACGCCACCACCGGCTTCAACCGGGTCGCCCAGGGCACGTTCCGCGGCTCGTCGTTCCCCGGCAACGACTACGCCTGGGTCGCGACGAACAGCAACTGGACCTCCCGCCCGTGGGTCAACCGCTACAACGGCTCGAACGTCACCGTGACGGGCTCCACGTCCGCCGCCGTCGGCGCGTCGATCTGCCGCTCGGGTTCCACGACCGGCTGGCGCTGCGGCACGGTGCAGCAGAAGAACGCGACCGTGAACTACCCGCAGGGCACGGTGTCGGGCCTGACCAGGACCAACGCCTGCGCGGAGCCCGGTGACTCCGGCGGCTCGTGGGTCGCGGGCACCAACTTCAGCCAGGCCCAGGGCGTGACCTCCGGCGGTTCGGGCAACTGCTCCTCCGGCGGCACGACCTACTTCCAGCCGGTCGGCGAGATCCTGTCGGCCTACGGGTTGAGCCTCACCAGGGGCTGACCGCTCCCGACGTCGAACCGACTCCCTGCCCCCTCGACGTCGACCCCGCTGAAACGCCCCCCGCTCCGGCTCCCTGCGCCGGGACGGGGGGCGTTTCCACGTCGGCGCCCGCCCTCAGCCGAGCCGGGACCGCAGCGCTCGGGCCGCCGCCTCCGGGTCGTCGGCCGCCGTGATCGCCCGGACGACGACGATCCGCGTCGCGCCCGCGTCGAGCACCTCGCCCACGTTGGCCGGGTCGATCCCGCCGATCGCGAACCACGGGCGCTCCGGCAGGTCCGCGGCGGTCGCCCGCACGAGGTCCAGTCCCGGCGCCGGGCGGCCGGGCTTGGTCGGCGTCGGCCAGCACGGACCGGTGCAGAAGTAGTCGACGCCGGGTTCGACGGCCGCCGCCCGCACCTGCTCCGCGTCGTGCGTCGACCTCCCGATCGCCACGCCGTCGCCGAGCAGCCTCCGCGCCGCGCGGACCGGCAGGTCGTCCTGCCCGAGGTGCAGCACGTCCGCGTCGACCGCCGCCGCCACGTCCGCCCGGTCGTTGACCGACAGCAGGGCGCCGTGCCGCGCGCACGCCTCGGCGAGCACCTCCAGCGCGGCGATCTCCTGCTTGGCCTCCAGGCCCTTGTCGCGCAGCTGGACGACGTCCACGCCGCCCGCGAGCGCGGCGTCGGCGAAGGCGGCGAGGTCGCCCCGGTCGGTCCGCGCGTCGGTGCAGAGGTAGAGCTTCGCGGCGGCGAGCCGCTGCCTGATCTGGGGTCCGTCGAGTCCTGGCACGGTCAGGACGTTAACCGCGGCAACGATTCGTGCGCTACGGTGGAGGCGGTCCGCACGGGAGCCTGGGATGTACCGGGCTGAGAGGGAGCGTGGTGCGCTCCGACCGTCGAACCTGATCCGGGTCATGCCGGCGCAGGGAGCGTGAGTGCCTTGGTTCCACGGGTGTCCGTCCTCGGTGGCGGTGTCATCGGCCTGTCCGTCGCCTGGCGGGTGGCCGCGAGCGGTTGTGCCGTCACGGTCTTCGACGACGGGTGCCGCGCCGCGGGCTCGTGGGTCGCGGGCGGGATGCTGGCGCCGGTCACGGAGTCGTGGCCCGGCGAGGAGGACCTGCTGGAACTGGGCTCCCGGTCGTTGGCGCTGTGGCCGGAGTTCGCGCGCGAGCTGGGCGACGTGGGGCTGCGCACGGAGGGAACGCTCGCCGTGGCACTGGATTCCGCGGACGTGGGCGTGCTGGACGTGCTCGGCGAGCACCTCCGCGGCCTCGGTCGGGAGGCCGACCGGCTGACCGGCCGCGAGCTGCGCGCGCTGGAACCCGGTCTGGGGCCGAGGGTGCGCGGCGGGCTGTCCGTGCCGGGGGACCTCGCGCTGGACAACCGGGCGCTGCTGGCCGCGCTGCGCGGGGCGTGCGCCGCCGAAGGGGTCGAGGTCGAGCCGCGCCGAGCCTCGCTGTCCACTGTGGATGGCGATGTGGTGGTGATCGCGGCCGGCGCGTGGAGCGGCGACCTGCACCCCGCGCTGGCACCGGTGATCCGCCCGGTGAAGGGCGAGATCCTGCGGCTCGCCGCCCGGCGCGGAGCGCTGCCGCCACCGACGAGGACCGTGCGCGCGCACGTCGAGGGCCGCCCGGTCTACCTGGTGCCGAAGGAGAACGGCCTCGTCGTGGGCGCGACCCAGTACGAGGCGGGGTTCGACCCGGCCGTCACCGTCGGCGGGGTGCGCGACCTGCTGCGCGACGCGGAGGTCGTGCTGCCCGGCATCGCCGAGTACGAGCTGGTCGAGTCCGCCGCGGGGTTCCGCGCGGGCAGCCCGGACAACATGCCGGTGATCGGGTGGCTGGAACCCGGTGTGCTGGCCGCGACCGGCCACCACCGCAACGGGCTGCTGCTCGCCCCGGTGACCGCCGAGAAGGTGCTGGACCTGCTGCGCGAAGGAGGAACCCGGTGAAGGCTCGGGTCAACGGCGAACTGCGCGACCTGCCGGACGGGGCGACCGTCGGGGCTGTGCTGGAGCTGCTCGGCGCCCCCGAGAAGGGGGTCGCGGTCGCCGTGGACGGCGAGGTCGTGCCGCGGGCGGAGTGGCGGCGGACGGTCGTGCCCGAGGGCGGCACGGTCGAGGTGCTCACCGCTGTCCAGGGAGGATGACGTGGACGACCCGCTGATCATCGCAGGCCGGGAGTTCGGGTCCCGGCTCGTCATGGGGACCGGGGGCGCGGCGAACCTGTCCGTGCTGGAGCGCGCGCTCGTCGCGTCGGGCACCGAGCTGACCACCGTCGCGATGCGCCGGATGGACGCCGGTGGCGGCACCGGTGTGCTGGAGCTGCTGCGGCGGCTGGGGATCGCGACACTGCCCAACACCGCGGGCTGCCGGGGCGCGGCGGAGGCCGTGCTGACGGCCAGGCTCGCGCGGGAGGCGCTGGAGACGAACTGGGTGAAGCTGGAGGTCGTGGCGGACGAGAAGACCCTGCTGCCGGACCCGTTCGAGCTGCTGGCCGCCGCCGAGGCGTTGGTGGACGACGGTTTCGTGGTCCTGCCCTACACCAACGACGACCCCGTGCTGGCCCAGCGCCTCCAGGACGTCGGCTGCGCCACCGTCATGCCGCTCGGCTCGCCGATCGGGACGGGGCTGGGCATCCGCAACCCGCACAACATCGAGCTGATCGTGTCCCGCGCGACGGTGCCGGTCGTCCTGGACGCGGGTGTGGGCACCGCGTCGGACGCGGCCCTGGCGATGGAACTGGGGTGCTCGGCTGTGCTCTTGGCCACGGCCGTGACCAGGGCCCGCGACCCGGAGCGGATGGCGGCGGCCATGCGCGCGGGTGTGGAAGGCGGCAGGCTGGCCCGGTTGGCGGGTCGGATCCCGCAGCGGTTCTGGGCGCAGGCGTCCAGCCCGGCGGTCGACGGCTGATCACCCGCCGGGGTTGGTGGGCGGAAGCGGCATGATGGATGCTGAACGCTTCCACCACGCCGCACCGAGGAGGACATGCCGTGACGGCCCCGAAGGCCGATGAGGTCGAAGACGCCACCGCGCGCCTCTTCCTCACCATCGGCAGGTTGTCCAGACTGCTGCGCCGCACGGGCTCGCCCGGCCTGGGCCCCGGTGCGGTGTCCGCGCTCGCCACGCTGGCCCGCTGCGGTCCGATGCGGCTGGGCGACCTGGCTCAGAAGGAGGGCGTCGCCCCGCCCACGCTGTCGCGGATCGTCGCGGCGCTCGTGGAGGCCGGGTACGTGCGGCGCGAGCCCGACCCGCAGGACGGGCGGGCCTGGCTGGCCACCCCCACGCCCGAGGGCGAGGAGATGGTGTCCGGGGTCCGGTCGGCCAGGATGACGGAGCTGCGCCGCCGGATGGAGATGCTGTCGCCGGAGCACCAGGCCGCGCTGATCGCCGCGCTGGGTGCGCTGGAGGAGATCGTGGCGGAGGAGAACCGCTAGCCCGCCGAGGACCCGTGCCCGGCGACGGGAGCGGGGCCCCGGCCGCCGACCAGCCGGTTCACCAGCCAGGCCAGCGCCACGGCGCACGCCGCGCCGACCACGTTGTTGTAGAAGTCCTGCGCCTCGCACGAGCCCACGCTGGTGACGGTCTGGAACAGCTCCGCGAAGCCGCTGACCGCGGCGCTCGCCACCAGCACCGGCACCGGCCGCCGGGTCGCGAGGGTGCCGAAGAACGCGAACGGCGCGAGCATCAGGAAGTTCAGCCTGGCCATCGAGTCGGCCAGCGAGAAGTCGTTCAGCACGCAGGGGAAGTGGATCGGGTCGAACAGGGAGTACAGCGCCAGCTCCGGCCGCGCGAGCGTGACCGCGAGCGCCACGGCCAGGCCGCAGCCCGCCAGCACGGCGGGCACCCTCCGCCAGCCGCGCCACCCCGCCAGGACCAGGGCCGCCGCGCCCGCCGTGGCGCACCCGAGCACCAGCGCCAGGACGACCAGGGGCTGCTTGAGGATGATCTCGGCGAAGTGGGCGTCCTGCGAGTACCGGTGCACATCTGCTGAGACGCGCGGGGCCCGCTCCGGTTGGGCCGGACCCGTCCGCCGGAGCGGGCCCGGTCGCCGCGGCCGGGACGGGTCCCGGCCGCGGCGCCGTCAGGGCCGCTCCAGCCTCCACAGCGGTGACACGGGCCCGACCCCGGCACCCAGCGCGTACGACGCGGCCACCGAGCGGACCACGAAGTCCTTGCCGAACCGCACGGCCGTCGGCACGTCCTCGCCGCGCGCGAGCCGGGAGCTGATCGACGACGCGAGCGTGTCGCCGCTGCCGTGCGTGTGCTTGGTGTCGTAGCGGGGACCGGGCAGTTCGAGGAAGTCCTCGCCGTCGAACAGCAGGTCGAGGCACTCCGGGTCGGACCACATGTGCCCGCCCTTCACCAGCACCCACTGCGGCCCCAGGTCGAACAGGGCCTTCGCGGCGTCGCGCTGCTGGGCCCTGTTCTCCACGGCGATGCCGGTGATCAGCCGCACCTCGTCCAGGTTCGGCGTCACCAGCGTCGCCCTCGGGAACAGCAGCGTCCGCACCGCCTCCAGCGCCTGGTCGGTCAGCAGCTGGTCGCCGTGCATCGACGCGGCCACCGGGTCCACGACGAACGGGACGTCGCCCGAGCGTCCGATGTGGACCTGGTCGCACGCCTGCGCGACGGCCTCGATGATCCCGGCGCCTGCGAGCATCCCGGTCTTCGCCGCGCCCACCCCGATGTCGGTGACCACCGCGACGATCTGCGCGGCCACCACCTCCGGCGGGATCTCGACGAAGCCCGTGACGCCGAGCGAGTTCTGCACGGTGATCGCGGTGACCGCGGTCGTGCCGTGCACGCCGCAGGCGAACAGCGTCCGGAGGTCGGCCTGAAGCCCCGCACCACCGCCGGAGTCGGACCCGGCGATGGTGAGGACCCTCGGTGGAGTCTCGTTGTTCACGTCAGGAAGTCTCCACGACCGGCAGGTACACCTTGTTCCCGTGGTCGCCGAACTCGGCGGACTTCTCCTCCATGCCCGCCTCGATCGCCTCCACGGTGGACAGGCCGTGCTCCTCGGCGTACTTCCGCACGTCCTGGGTGATCTTCATGGAGCAGAACTTCGGCCCGCACATCGAGCAGAAGTGCGCCGTCTTCGCCGGGGCCGCTGGCAGCGTCTCGTCGTGGAACGAGCGGGCCGTGTCCGGGTCGAGCGACAGGTTGAACTGGTCCTCCCAGCGGAACTCGAACCGCGCCTTGGACAGGGCGTCGTCCCAGTCCTGCACGCCGGGGTGGCCCTTGGCCAGGTCGGCCGAGTGCGCCGCGATCTTGTACGTGATCACGCCCGTCTTGACGTCGTCCCGGTTCGGCAGGCCCAGGTGCTCCTTCGGCGTGACGTAGCAGAGCATCGCCGTGCCCAGCCAGCCGATCTGCGCCGCGCCGATGGCGGAGGTGATGTGGTCGTACGCGGGCGCGATGTCCGTGGCCAGCGGTCCGAGGGTGTAGAACGGCGCCTCGCCGCACCACTCCTCCTCCAGCCGCACGTTCTCCGCGATCTTGTGCATCGGCACGTGGCCGGGGCCCTCGATCATCACCTGCACGTCGTGCGCGCGGGCGACGTGCGTCAGCTCGCCGAGCGTGCGCAGCTCGGCGAACTGGGCCTCGTCGTTGGCGTCGGCGATCGAGCCCGGCCGCAGGCCGTCACCCAGGGAGAACGTGATGTCGTAGGCGCGCAGGATCTCGCACAGCTCCTCGAAGTGCGTGTAGAGGAAGCTCTCCCGGTGGTGCGCGAGGCACCAGGCGGCCATGATCGACCCGCCGCGCGACACGATGCCCGTCACGCGCTTCGCCGTCATCGGCACGTACCGCAGCAGCACGCCCGCGTGCACCGTCATGTAGTCGACGCCCTGCTCCGCCTGCTCGATCACGGTGTCGCGGTACAGCTCCCACGTGAGCTTCGCCGGATCGCTGTCGACCTTCTCCAGCGCCTGGTAGATGGGCACGGTGCCGACCGGCACCGGCGAGTTCCGCATGATCCACTCGCGGGTCTCGTGGATCCGCTTGCCGGTCGACAGGTCCATGATCGTGTCGGCGCCCCAGCGGGTGGCCCACACCATCTTGTCGACCTCGTCCTCGATCGACGACGACACGGCGGAGTTGCCGATGTTCGCGTTGATCTTGACCAGGAACTTCTTGCCGATGATCATCGGCTCGGCCTCGGGGTGCTTGCGGTTGAGCGGGATGACCGCCCTCCCGAGCGCCACCTCGGACCGGACGAACTCGGGGTCCAGGTTCTCGCGGACCGCGATGTACTCCACCTCGGGGGTCGTGATCCCGGCCTTGGCGTACGCCAGCTGGGTCACCGCCCCGTTCACCGGCTCGCGGGCGGCGATCCAGTCCGCCCTGAGCTTCGGAAGTCCACTGTGGACGTCGATGGTCGCGTTGGAGTCGGTATACGGACCAGAAGTGTCGTACAGGTCGACGTGCTCGCCGTTGGTCAGTTCCACCCTGCGGAAGGGGACCCGCACGCCGTCGCCCGCGTCGCGGTAGACCTTGCGGGAGCCCGAGATCGGGCCGGTGGTGACTGATGGTCGGACCGAGCGGTCGTCAAGTGCCGTCACGACATTTCCTCCCTACGCCGGCATTACCCGGTCAGGTTCGAGCGGTCGGTGGCACCGTGCCCCTCGGCACAACCACCCTCTCAGCCCGCTTCCGGCGCGAGCTCCCGCGTGTGTTGAGTTGTCCGACCGACCATAGCCAGGGTTTCGGTGCGCCGGCTACAACTGATCGGCATCAGCCGGCGCGCCGGCGCTCTTTTGCGCGTACCTTTCTCCGCGTGGCTGATCACCAGCCGTTCCCACCCGGCGCGCGGCGCGGTGAACGACCCGCGGCCGTTTCGGCGTGCCCGTCGTGCGGCGACCTGGCTGGGCGCGGGTACCCCGAGTGCCGGTTCTGCGTGGAACTGGTCGACCAGGTCTGGCTGCCGGACTGGCAGGCGCTGCTGGCGGCCGAGCAGCTCAGCGAGGGGGGTGCGGGCGAACGCGAACTGGCCGAACTGGTCCTGGAGGACGAGGTCGGGCGGTACTCGTGGACGTGCACCGACTGGGCGATGACCCTGGTCAGGTGCTCCGCCTGCGACGCCGAGCCCGCCACCGGGCCGGTGGACTGCCTCCGGTGCTCGATGGCCGAGGCCGCCCGGTGGTCGTGGGACCACTCGTCGTCGGGCCGCATCACGCCGTCCGAGCACGCGCTCCGGGTCGCCCGCGCCGTCCTGCGCGCCCCGCACCGCAGCCGCGACGTGGTCGCGGCCACCTGGCGGCTGCTGATCCCGTTCCTGCTGGTGGGGGAGCTGGCGACCGCCGGGCAGGTGCAGCGGCTGCGGGCGCAGGTCCTCGCGGGCCAGTACGAGGACCTGGCCGCGTGCGCCACCCACGAGCGGCTGGTGGGGCTGCCGGAGATCTACTGGCGGCGCGACGAGGACGCCAGGGGCGACCACCAGGTCCGGCTCGACCACCCGCGCGGACCCCGTGCGCCGTCACCGGTGGAGCAGGTCACCAGCGAGGCGTGAGGACCAGCCTGGCGCCGAGGACCACCAGGACGCCACCCGAGGCGGTCTCCAGGGTGCGGCGCACCCGCGGCCGGGACAGCCACGTGCGGAGGCGGTGCAGGACGCTGACCACCACCAGGTACCAGAGCGTGTCGACCAGCACCCAGACCAGGGCGAACAGCAGCAGCACGCCCTTGCCCGCCCCGTCGGCCGGGACGAACTGGGGCAGGAACGAGATCGCGAAGACGCCGAGCTTGGGGTTCGCCAGGTTGACGATCAGGCCCGAGCGGAACGCCCTGGTCGTCGGCTCCTCGGTGGTGGGCGGGGTGCGCCCGCCGGCCGACAGCAGGGCCTTCACGCCCAGGTGGACCAGGAAGACCGCGCCGATGATCCTGAGCGTGTGGAAGGCCACCTCGGAGGCCGTCAGCAGGACCGACACGCCGAGGGCCGCCGCCACGGCCCAGCAGGCCACGGCCACCTCCATGCCCGCGACCGTGGCCAGCGCGCCGCGGCGTCCGCGGACCGACTGCCGCAGCACCAGCGCCGTGCCGGGGCCGGGGGACAGCGCGATCAGGAACGACGCCGCGACGAGGGCGGCCAGGTTGTCCAGCACGTCCTCCATGGTGGCCGGGGGTGGCAAGTCGTTTTTCGAGCGCTGACCGCGTCGAGCGGGGTTCCGCGGGCTCCTGCTCGAAGTGCGTGCTCCGTGAGCACTTCGAGCGGTTCCAGCACTTCGAGCGGTTCGACGGGGGCGAGGCGCTGATCGCCGCCGGGCGGATGCGGGTGCCGGGGTGCGCGGCCATCTACGCCGCGAAGGCCGGCGGGTGGTGGGGCGGGGTCGGGTCGGGGTCGGGTTCAGGGGCGTAGGTGGTTGTGGGTGGCTGGTGCGCCCCCGCTGCGCGATTGTTTCGATGCCCGACCCCCGTTTGTCAAGGCGGGAAAGATGCCTTGACAAACGGGGGTCGGGCACGAAGGCGCTGGGGATCGGGGGCAGGGAGGGGAAGTGCCCTCCGCCGGTCGGGTCGTCCGCGTTGTCGGCGCTTTCGCTGCCGCTGGCTCGGGTTTCGTTGTGCCAACGTCAACGCCGCCGTTGCCGCCGCTGCCTCCGCGACGCCCCGGCTTGCGCCGTTTCCGCGTCGTGCCGCCGCTGCCGCGGCGCCCCGGCTTGTCGGCTGCCGCTGCCGCTGCCGTGACGCCCCGGCTTGCGCCGCTACCGCGTCGTGCCGCCGCCGCGACGCCCGGCTCGCGCTACCGCGTCGTGCCACCGCGCCGTGTGGTGGAAGGGCTAGTCCTCGTCGTCCGCGAACGGGTCTTCCGAAGTCGCCGGGTCCCACGAGAGGCCTGGGACGCCCCACCTGTTGGCGCGCAGCATGCGCTTCGACTCGCGCTTGTACCTGCCCACCAGGCGGTCCAGGTACAGGTAGCCGTCGAGGTGGTCGGTCTCGTGCTGGAGGCACCTGGCGAAGAAGCCCGTGCCCTCCGCCTCCACCGGGTTGCCGTGGCCGTCCTGGCCGGTGACCTTCGCCCAGTCCGCGCGGCCCGTCGGGTACGACTCGCCCGGCGCGGACAGGCAGCCCTCGAAGTCGTCGTCCGGGTCGGGCATGCCCTCCGGGACCGCACTCGTCTCCAGCACCGGGTTCACCACGACACCGCGGTGGCGGACGCCCTGGTCGTCCGGGCAGTCGTAGACGAACAGGCGCAGGTCCACGCCGATCTGGTTGGCCGCCAGGCCCACGCCGTGCGCCGCCGCCATGGTCTCGAACATGTCGTCGATGAGCGTGCGCAGCTCGTCGTCGAAGACCTCAACCGGCTTCGTCGGGTTGTGCAGAACCGGGTCACCGGCGATCCGGATGTGGTGTACAGCCATGTCGACGAGCTTAATCGGCGTGTCAGTTCGGACGCGCCGACTGCGGAAGCGACCCCGATCACGATCACGTGATGTAATTGACCCTTGGGAATCACACGGGACGGATGCCCGCATCCGCAGGTACCCCGGCCCGTGAGGCGAGGAGCCTGATGGACGCCGCAGGGGCACCGCCGCCGGCAGAGGGTCCTGCCGACGGCTTGAACGGCAGGGAGCGCGAGATCCTTGCCTTCGAACGCCAGTGGTGGAAGTACGCGGGCGCCAAGGAACAGGCCGTGAAAGAGCTGTTCGACATGTCCGCGACCCGGTACTACCAGTTGCTCAACGGCCTGATCGACAAGGAGGAGGCCTTCGCGGCCGATCCGATGCTCGTGAAACGTCTTCGCAAACTTCGCACGGTCCGGCTGCGCGCCCGTTCGGCGCGCCGCTTCGGTTTCGAGCCGAATGGTGTCGAGCACCGATGAGTTCTCCCGATTCCCCCAGCACGTCGCACCCGGCCCGCGCCGCGGGGTTCGCGCTGATCGGCGTTGCTCTGGTGGCGCTCGTGATCGGTGTCTTCACGCTGTTCAGCGGCGGAGGAGACGGCGACCGGACCGCGACGGGTCCGTCCAGCCAGCCGCCCACGAGCGGGACCGCGTCCGAGTCGCCCTCCGCGACACCGCCCGCCTCGACGGAGCAGCCCCCCGCGAGCACACCCGCGCCGACCACGACGACGGACACCCCGCCGCCCGCGACCAGCGCGCCCGCGCAGAGCGGCGCCGCGACGCCGCCGCCGGACGGCCAGCCGACCGTCGCGAAGCCGCCGGTGCGGGTCTACAACAACAGCACCATCTCCGGCCTCGCGGCGCAGGCGGCCGACGACGTCGAGCGGTCCGGATGGGACGTCGCCGACACCGGCAACTACTCCCAGGGCCAGATCCCGACGACGACCGTCTACTACCGCCCCGGCACGGACGAGGAGGAGTCGGCGAAAGCCCTCGCCACCGTCATGCAGGCGCGGGTGGAAGCCCGGTTCGACGGGATCCAGGGCGCGCACGACGGGATCATCGTGATCGTCACGAACGACTACAAGGGTTTGCAGTCCACGAAGAAGTAGGGCCTCACCGCTCGCGGGACTCGGCGTAGGCGGCCAGCGCGGCCAACTGCGCCGGGTCCAGCGACGGTCGCACGGCCTTGCGCGCGGTGGCCAGGTGCTCCGCCGTCACGACGGCCGCCTCCAGCGACTCGCGCATCGCGGTCAGCGCGGCCTCGCGGATCAGCGCCGCGCAGTCCGCCGCCGAGTAGCCGTCCAGCGACTCGGCCAGCTCGTCCAGGTCGACGTCGTCGGCCAGCGGGGTGTTGCGCGAGGTCGCGCGCAGGATCGCGCCGCGCGCCTCGCCGTCCGGCGGCGGCACGTAGACCATGCGCTCCAACCGGCCCGGCCGCAGCAGCGCGGGGTCCACCAGCTCCGGGCGGTTCGTCGCACCCAGCACGATGACGTCGCGCAACGGCTCCACGCCGTCGAGTTCGGTCAGCAGCGCGGCCACCACCCGGTCCGCCACCCCGGAGTCCGACGACTGGCCCCGCCGGGGCGCCAGCGCGTCCACCTCGTCCAGGAACACCATCGCGGGCGCCGCCTCGGCCGCGCGCCGGAACAGCTCCCGCACGGCCCGCTCGGACTCGCCGACGAACTTGTCCATCAGCTCGGCGCCCTTGACCGACAGCACGTTGAGCTTGCCGCTGCCCGCGAGCGCCCGGATCAGGAACGTCTTGCCGCAGCCGGGAGGCCCGTACAGCAGCAGGCCGCGCGGCGGCTCGACACCCAGGCGGGCGAAGGAATCGGGGTACTGCAACGGCCACAGCGCCGCCTCGGTCAGCGCCTGCTTGACCTCGGTCATGTCGCCGACGTCGTCCAGCGTCAGCCCGCCGGTTTGCAGCGTGTCCGAAGTGGACATCGAGACCGGGCGCACGGTGTCGAGCGCGCCGATCAGGTCCTGTTGCGCCACACGGGGTTCGTCGTGGTCGCGCTGCCGCAGCGCGGACCGCACGGCGGCGTCGCGGCGCAGCGCGACGAGGTCCGCGACGACGAAACCCGGTGTGCGGTCGGCGATGACGCCGAGGTCCACGTCGGACTCCATCGGCACGTCCCGCATCAGCATCCGCAGCAGCTCGGTGCGGCAGCGGCCGTCCGGCAGCGCCAGCGTCAGCTCGCGGTCCACCAGCTCCGGCACGCGCAGCCGAGGGTCGACGGCCTCGGGGTGCGCGGTCGTGACGACCAGCGCCAACCCCTTGGTGCGCACGGCGGAGCGGAGCACGTCCAGCACCACCGTGGCGACCGGCGGCGGGGACGAGGCGGGCAGCAGCGCGTCCACGTCGGTCAGCAGCAGCACGACCGGGCGGTCCTTCGCCGACGCGGCGGCCACGGCGTCGGTCAGCCGCTGCGCGGTCGCGTTCGACTCCAGCACCGCGATGCTCGGCGCGGCCAGCTCGACGACCTCGGCGTCCACGCTGTGCGCCACGGACCGCACCAGCGTGGCCTTCCCGACGCCCTCCGGACCGCTGACCAGCGCGGCCAGCCTCGGTGACGCACCGAGCCTCGCCAGCAGGTCCGGCCGCAGGAACGCCAGGTCCAGCCACTCGGCGAGCCGCTTCGCCGCGTCCCGCTGGCCGACCAGGTCGGTGACCGGCGGCACGAACGAGACCTCCGCGGGCGGCACGTAGGTCGACGTCGACGCGACCGCGCGACCCGTCACCGCGACCTGCACCAGCGCGTTCTCGGCGACGACCGGCCGCGCGTCGCCGGTCCGCGCGCCGTCCCGCCAACCGACCACGCTGGACGGCTGCACGGCCACCGGGCCCGACGGGTCGGTCGCGGTGATCGTGAGCAGCTCGTTGGTCCACGTCATGCCGATCGCGTTCGACAGCTTGCTGCGGGTCGAGCCGACGTCCGTGCCGGGCGGCGGCGCGAGGTCCTGCGGCAGCAGCGACACGGCGTCGCCGACCGTCAGCACCTTGCCGGTCAGCGCCATCCGCAGCGTCTCGGGCGTGAGCGACGTCGTGGCCAGCCGCGAGCCGGACACGGTCACCGACCGAGCCGCCGCCACGTCCACCGGCGCCACGACGATCTCGGAGCCCTCGACGACCCCCAGGTTCGACAGCGCCACGTCGTCCACGAGCACCACTCCTGGCGGCCCGTCGCCCGCGGCGGCGAGCGCCGCGCTCACCCGCGCACCGGTCAGCTTCACCGCGTCCCACGCGCGCAGGCCGAGGGCGTCGAGCACCTCGGGGTGCAGCCGGACGACACCGCGTCGTGTGTCCAGTGCGGACGGGGTCAGCCGAGCGGTCAGCGTGATCACGCCACGAGCCTAGTGCCGGTCGCCGCGCGGCGCGGGTCCTTCGGCGGGCGGAGGTCGTGAGGCGGCCCGGTGGTGTGCCCGTGGTCACGCGCCGAGAACGTCGACGCCCTGCCGGCGGGAACCGGTGGGCGAAGCGACCTGGCGCCCGCGGCGCCCCGTCGGATCGGGTCCAGCCGGTGCTCCCGCCGGTCCGACGACGGCACGCGCCGTGGCTGCCGGGCAGGCAGGGACCGGGTCAGCCGACCGGCGAGCCTCCTCGACGAGTTCGCGCGCCGTGCGGCAACCCCGCCCGCTCCGCCGCGGGCACCCACGACCGGTGCGCCGACCCCCGGCCGGGCCGACCCGAGGCCCCGAGTTCCTGACCGGTGTGAGGCGGAAGCGCGGGCCCCTCCGGGGAGGGACCCGCGCTTCCGGGTGTTCGCACTAGTCCTGGCCGGGGTCCTTCGGCGGCTGGTTGCGCCGCAGGCCCAGCTTGCGCCAGTTCCGGCGCCGGGGACCGGTGTCCACCGCGTACCTCGTCGGGTCGACGCCGTTGCGCCGGGGCAGCCGGGCCACCCGCAGCGCCGCACCGGCCACCCGGCCGCGCAGCGGCTGGTGCAGCCCGAGGCGGCGGTTGGCGACGCCGTGCGCCCGCCGGATCGCCCTGCGGTCCGCGGCGGGCACCTCCCACGCCTCGGGGTGCTTGGCCAGCCACAGGTAGCGCCGCACGGAGTACGGCAGGTGGCCCAGGTAGAAGACCATCGCCGCGATCAGCGCCGCCAGCGGGTAGGTGATGATCGCGGCCCCCAGCAGGGCCACCATCACCAGCAGCGGCGCCACCGCGCGCGGCGGCACCTTGATCGACTTCACCGACAGCGTGGGGATGCGGCTGACGAGCAGCAGCGCCACGGCGACCGTCCACACGACCACGACGGGCACCGAGGACCACCAGCCGGGGCGGCCGATCTGCTCCTCCAGGATCAGCGGCAGCAGCAGCAGCAGTCCGCCCGCGGGCGCGGGCACGCCGACGAAGAACTCCTTGGCGTACGGCGGCTGGTCGACGTCCAGCAGCGTGTTGAAGCGCGCCAGCCGGAGCACCATGCACACCGCGAAGACCAGCGCGACGACCCAGCCGCCCCGGTCGCCCTCGAACTGCCAGATGTAGATGACGAGCGCGGGCGCGACGCCGAACGAGATGGCGTCGGCCAGCGAGTCCAGTTCGGCGCCCATCTTGCTGGTGGCGTCCAGCATCCGCGCGATCCGGCCGTCGAGGCCGTCGAGCAGGGCCGCGGCGGCGATCGCGCCGACCGCCGCCCCCCACATGCCGACGATCGCGAACTGCACCGCCGACAGGCCCGCGCTCATCGCGAGCACGGTGATGGCGTTGGGGAGCAGCCGGATGCCCGGCGTGCTGGGTGCCAAGGATCAGTCCTCCGGGAGCTCGGCGAGCACGGTCTCGCCGCCGATGGTGCGCATGCCCGCCTCGACCAGCGGACGGCTGCCGCGCGGGACGTACAGGTCGACGCGCGAGCCGAACCTGATCAGGCCGTAGGTCTGACCGGCCTCGACCTTCTCGCCCTCGGCGACGTGGCACACGATGCGGCGGGCCACCAGGCCCGCGATCTGCACGACGACCAGGTCGTGGCCGCCGAGCGTGCGCAGCACCACGGTGTTGCGCTCGTTGACCTCGCTGGCCTTGTCCAGGTCCGCGGAGAGGAACTTGCCCGCGTGGTAGGACACCCGGCGCACCTCGCCCGCCGCGGGGATCCGCTGGACGTGCACGTCGAAGACGGACAGGAACACGCTGATCCGGATCATCGGCTCGGTGCCGAGACCCAGCTCGGCGGGCGGGGCCACCTCGACGACGTGCGAGACGGTGCCGTCGGCGGGCGCGACCGCGATGTTCGGCCGGGTCGGCAGGACCCGCTTGGGCTCACGGAAGAACCAGGCGACCCAGGCCGTGACGAGGAAACCGAGCACGCCTGCGCGCTTGGAGAACCGCCGGAGCAGGAAACTGGCGACCGCGGCGCCCGCGACGAACGGGCGGCCTGCGGGGTGCATGGGGGGCACGATGCCCCGAGCGAGTTCGATGAAGTGGGAAACGCCACCACTGTGCTGATCGCGGTCGGAGTTCATTTCGTGGGGAATCCGTTGCTCTTCCGTGGTCGGGCTGTGCTTGGGCCGGCCACACGCTACGCCAAGCGCCCAAAACGGTCGTCCGGCCCGCCCGCGCGTCCCCCGACTGAACGCGCGGACCGGCCGGACGGCCTGCTGGAGGGTGACCGCTGCGGTTGGGCGTGCCACTGGGGCCGCACGTCACGTTCCCGCACTGTAATGCGGGTCACACGCCGTGATCAACGGCGGCGGGTGAGCGTTCGGTCACAGCGGGCGCGGGCCGGGGGTCAGTCCAGGTAGCGGATCGTCACGAGGTCGCCCGCGGCCAGCTCGGTCACGTCCTGCGGCACCTCGATCAGGCAGTTCGCGACGGCCAGCGCCGACAGCAGGTGCGAGCCCGGCCCGCCGACCGGCGTCACGACCTCGCCGGAGTCCGCGTCGTACGCGCCCCGCCGGAACTGCGTGCGGCCGGGCGGCGAGGTGATCGCGGTGCTGATCCGGGCGCGGGCCGAGCGCCGCTCGACCACCGGGAAACCCATGGACGCCAGCAGCGCGGGCCGCACGAACACCTCGAACGACACCTGCGCGCTCACCGGGTTGCCGGGCAGCGTCGCGACCGCCACACCCCGGTAGCGGCCCGCGCCCTGCGGTCCGCCCGGCTGCATCGCGACCCTCAGGAACTCCACGCCCCGACCGGTGAAGGCGTCCTTGACCACCTCGTACGCGCCCGCGCTCACCCCGCCGGACGTCAGCACCAGGTCCACGTCCGCCAGGTGCGGCTCGATGGCCGCGTGGAACGCCGCCACGTCGTCCGGCACGAACCTCAGCAGCTCGGCCTCGCCGCCCGCCTCGCGCACCCCGGCCGCCAGCATCAGGCCGTTCGACTCGTGGATCTGACCCGGCAGCAGCGGTTGTCCCGGCCCGACCAGCTCGGAACCGGTCGACAGCACCAGCACCCTCGGCCGCCTGCGCACCGGCAGCTCGCCGAAGCCCAGCGCGCCCGCCAGCGCGAGCTGCGCCGGACCGAGCACGCGGCCCGCGCGCAGCACGGTGGCGCCGAGGGCCACGTCGTCGGCGGCCCGGCGGATGTTCGTGCCCTCCGCGACCGACGAGCGCAGCTCCACCCGGTCCGTGCCGCCGTCGGTGTGCTCGACCTGGACCACCGCGTCGGCCCCCGCGGGCACGGGCGCGCCGGTCATGATCCGGTGCGCCGTGCCCGCCTCCAGCGGTGCGACGTCGGTCTTCCCGGCCGGGATGTCCTGCGCGACGGGCAGCACCACGGGCACCGCCGCGACGTCCGCCGCGCGCACCGCGTACCCGTCCATGGCGGAGTTGTCGAAGGGGGGCAGCGGGATCGGCGCGACCAGGTCCTCCGCCAGCACCAGCCCGAGGCAGTCGGCGATGGGCGTCGCGCGGACCGGCATCAGCCCCACCAGCCCGGACACGGTGGCCTGGTGCTCGGCGACGCTCGTGAGTGGTTTCGGCACGACGACCATCCTGCCGGGCCCGTGTCAGACTGCTGCCACCGACACAGCGTTGAACTAGGGGGAGAACGGTGCAGGTCCGCACGCGTCACACACCCACCTTCGGGGTCGCGCGGCTGGTTCTGGCCCCCGGCGAGCCGGTGCTGGTGGAGCGGTCCTCGCTCGTCGCGAGCAGCTACGGGGTCGTCTACGAGCCGAAGCCGGGCCCGCCGCTCAAGGCCCAGGGCAAGGGCGTCACCGCGGCCGGGTGCACCGCCGGGCCCGAGGGCGGCTGGGTCGACGTGGCCCCGCCCCTGCCGGGCGACCTGCACGTGCTGGAGCTGGACGGCATCACGGGCTGGTGCGTCGCCAAGACGAGCTGGCTCGCGTCGGCGGGCACCGTCGGGATGGACCCGGTCGCCCCGCCCCTGCGCGCGCTCCAGGGCGGCGACGGCGGTTTCCTCACCTACGTCGTCGGCCACGGACCGGTCGTGCTCACCTGCTACGGCACCCTCGACATCGTGGTGCTCGCCCCCGGTGAGCTGGTCAGCATCGCGGGCGGCCACGTCGTCGGCTTCGGCGAGTCGCTCCAGTGCAGGCTGCGCGCGCTCGCGCCCGACGGCGCCCAGTCCATGCGCACCGGCGAGGGCCTGGCGTTCGACTTCGCGGGCCCCGGCGTGGTGCTGACCCAGACCCGCAGCCCGCAGCAGCTCGGCGGGTGGCTGCACGGCGCGATCGGCTCACGTTCATGACTCCGTAAGGAGGTACACGCCGACTGCTTGTTCTTCTAGCGTTGCGGTTTGCCTCGCGTTTTTTGCGCTTAGGAGGACGTCTTGGCGATCGGCACGGTCAAGTGGTTCAACTCGGAAAAGGGCTACGGCTTCATCGCGACAGACGGAGGCCCTGACGTGTTCGTGCACTACTCCGCCATCCAGATGGAGGGGTTCCGCACGCTCGCCGAGGGCGACCGGGTCGAATTCACGATCGAAGCAGGCAGGGACGGTCGCAGTCAGGCCTCGGAAGTGCGCCGCGCGTCGTGACCGCCGGGGGCGGACGTTAGGCTTCCCCGCGTGTCGGAGGACCTGAGCGGGCGACGGCTAGGCCATTACCGGATCGACGGCGTCCTCGGGCGGGGCGGCATGTCCGTGACCTACCGGGCCACGGACGTGAGACTCGGCCGGAAGGTGGCGCTGAAGGTCATCGGCGAACACCTGACCGCCGACGCCGAGTTCCGCGAGCGGTTCGTGGACGAGGCGCGCAACACCTCGGCGATCGACCACGCGAACATCGTGCCGCTCTACGACTTCGACGAGGTCGACGGGCTGCTCTACATCGCCATGCGGCTGGTCGACGGCTCGGACCTCGCCAGCCACATCAAGGACGGGCCGCTCTCGCCCGCGCGCACGCTGACGCTGCTCGGCCAGGTCGCCGAAGCGCTCGACATGCTGCACGGCAAGGGGCTCGTGCACCTGGACGTGAAACCGGCGAACGTGCTGGTCACGACCAAGGAGGCCGTGCGGGAGCACGTGTACCTCGCGGACTTCGGCCTGACCAGGCGCGGGGCCACCGGCCACCGCACCCGCACCGGCGACTTCCTCGGGTCGCCGACGTACGCGGCGCCGGAGCACCTGCGCGGCGAGCCGGTCGACGGCCGCACCGACGCCTACGCGCTCGCGTGCATGCTCTACGCGTGCCTGAGCGGCAGGCCGCCGTTCCAGGGCGGCGTGCAGGACGTCATCCAGGGCCACCTCGCCCAGGAGATCCCCCCGCTGACCTCGCTGGTGGTGCTGCCGCCCGCGATCGACGACGTGCTGCGCAAGGGCACCGCGAAGGACCCGAACCAGCGGTTCGCGAACTGCCAGGAGCTGATCAACGCGGCCCGTGGCGCGCTCTCGCAGGTCCAGCGGCCCGGCAACCCGCCGGAGCGCCGCCAGGGCTCGGCGGGCCAGCCCGGCGGCTCGCAGCCGCCGTCCGGCTCGATCCCGGTGCAGCAGCCGGTGGTGGGTCCGAACTCCGGGGGAGTACCGGTCCAGCAGTACCAGCCCCCGCAGCCCCAGTCCCAGCCCCAGCAGCAGGTCCGGCCGCCCGCGTACCCGCAGCAGCAGTCCTTCCAGCAGCACCCGAACCAGGAGCCGGTCCGGCTGCGCCCGCCCGCCCCGGTGGGCACCAGCGCGTTCGGCAGCACGTCCAGCAGTTCCCGGCCGACCTGGTTCGCGCCGGTGATCGTGGGTGTGATCGCTATCACCCTCGTCGTGATCGTGGTGATCCTGCTGTCGCCCAGCGACGAGCCGCCGAGCGACTCGCCGGGGTCCACGTCGACCACCCAGTCCATCCAGGTCGGCGAGACGCCGGGCAGCCGCAGGCCGCTGCCCACGAGTGTGCCGGTGAAGCCCACCTCCTGACCTGCACTTCTTGCACTCGACCCTGTCGAGTGCTAAAACCGAACTGGCACTCGGACCACCTGAGTGCCAGCACGCGGGCTAGGACGGTGAGGCTCGCTCCGGTTCTCCGGGGCAGGTCGTCCGTCGCGGGCACCATCCTGGCCAAGCACCGTGTTCCGCTGTGGGCGCACGCCCGCAGTGGCCCCATATCCTTTAAAAGGCGGAGGAACACACCGCAATGGCCAAGATGATCGCGTTCGACGAGGAAGCCCGGCGCGGCCTCGAGCGGGGCATGAACATCCTCGCGGATGCCGTCAAGGTGACGCTCGGCCCGAAGGGTCGCAACGTCGTTCTGGAGAAGAAGTGGGGCGCCCCCACGATCACGAACGACGGCGTCTCGATCGCCAAGGAGATCGAGCTCGAGGACCCCTGGGAGAAGATCGGGGCCGAGCTCGTCAAGGAAGTTGCGAAGAAGACCGACGACGTCGCGGGCGACGGCACCACCACCGCCACCGTGCTGGCCCAGGCGCTCGTGCGCGAGGGCCTGCGCAACGTGGCCGCCGGTGCGAACCCGCTCGGCCTGAAGCGCGGCATCGAGAAGGCCGTCGAGGCCATCACGGAGCAGCTGCTGAAGACCGCCACCACGATCGAGACCAAGGAGCAGATCGCCGCCACGGCGTCCATCTCCGCGGGCGACTCGACGATCGGTGAGCTCATCGCCGAGGCGATGGACAAGGTCGGCAAGGAAGGCGTCATCACGGTCGAGGAGAGCAACGCCCTCGGCCTTGAGCTCGAACTGACCGAGGGCATGCGCTTCGACAAGGGCTACTCCTCGGCCTACTTCGTCACCGACCCGGAGCGCCAGGAAGCCGTCCTCGAGGACGCCTACATCCTGCTCTACGGCTCGAAGATCTCCTCGGTGAAGGACCTGCTCCCGCTGCTGGAGAAGGTCATGCAGGGCGGCAAGCCGCTCCTCATCATCTCGGAGGACGTCGAGGGCGAGGCGCTGGCGACCCTGGTCGTCAACAAGATCCGCGGCACCTTCAAGTCCGTCGCCGTCAAGGCTCCGGGCTTCGGCGACCGCCGCAAGGCGATCCTCCAGGACATCGCCACCCTCACCGGTGGCCAGGTCATCACCGAGGACGTCGGCCTCAAGCTCGACACCGCCGACATCTCGCTGCTGGGCCGCGCCCGCAAGGTCGTCGTGACCAAGGACGAGACGACCATCGTCGAGGGTTCGGGTGACGCCGAGCAGATCCAGGGCCGCGTCAACCAGATCCGCGCCGAGATCGAGAAGTCCGACTCGGACTACGACCGCGAGAAGCTCCAGGAGCGCCTCGCGAAGCTGGCCGGTGGCGTCGCCGTCATCAAGGCCGGTGCCGCGACCGAGGTCGAGCTCAAGGAGCGCAAGCACCGCATCGAGGACGCGGTGCGCAACGCCAAGGCCGCCGTCGAAGAGGGCATCGTCGCCGGTGGTGGCGTCGCCCTCCTCCAGGCCGCCGAGGCCGTCTTCAAGAACCTCCAGCTCACCGGCGACGAGGCCACTGGCGCCAACATCGTCAAGGTGGCCGTCGAGGCTCCGCTGAAGCAGATCGCCGTCAACGCCGGTCTTGAGGGCGGCGTCGTCGTGGAGAAGGTCAAGGGCCTCCCGATCGGCCACGGCCTCAACGCCGCGACCGGTGTCTACGAGGACCTGCTCGCCGCCGGCGTGCCGGACCCGACCAAGGTGACGCGTTCCGCGCTCCAGAACGCCGCCTCCATCGCGGCGCTCTTCCTCACCACCGAGGCCGTCGTGGCCGACAAGCCGGAGAAGAACGCGGCCCCGGCCGCGCCCGACGCCGGCGGCATGGACTTCTGATCAGGTCCTAGCCCCACCGCACCACCGCACCACCTCGAAGGCCCCGAACCGGCTCCCGGTTCGGGGCCTTCGAACGTGATCAGGACCCGAAGCACACGAACGGCCGCCGCAGCGGGTCCGCCGCCACGGCTCGCGCGAGCGCCAGCGGGGCGGGCGCGCCCGCCGCGAGCCCGGCGTGGAACGCGGACACGGTCGCCGCCGCGGCCCGGTCGCCGACCTTGCTCACCGCGGCCACCACGGTGTGCGAGCCGCCCGCCAGCAGCGCTCCGGCGTACCCCAGCGCCTCGTCGCCCGGCTGGATGCGGCTCAGCGCCAGCTCGCACGACGCGAGCACGACCAGACCAGGGCAGCGCTCCAGCCGCGTCACCTCGTGGGCGAACAGCGGCCCGTCGAACAGTTCGAGGCGGGAGAACAGGGCGTTGTCCGCGGTGTGGGTGCCGTGCGCGGCGATGTGGGCGGAGCCCGCCCCGTCCAACGCCTCCAGCACGGCGTCCGCGGTCGCCTCCCCGCCCTCCAGCACCACCGCGTCCGGGTAGACCGCGCGCAGCTCCTCGACCTCGGTCGACCCCTCGGGCAGGTCGGGGCCGCCCACCAGCACCATCCGTCCGCCCCGGACCGCCTCCGCGGCGCTCACCCAGGCCGTGGCCGACGGCGAGACCACGACCGACCGGCCCCGCAGCGACGGCAGGACTCCCCAGGGGACGGCGTAGAGGCCACCGGTGGGGACGACCACCAGGTCCCGGCTCCCCAGCACCGGCAGGAGCGGCTGGACCAGCACGGCGTCCACCGCGGCGGCCCGGCGCGCGGCCGAGGCGGCCACGGTCTCCGCCAGCGCGCCCGCGAGGTGGTCGGGCGCGAGCACGTCCAGGTCGGCGTGCAGCTGCCGGGTTGCCTCCAGGACGTCGGCGGCCGGACCGAGGGCGTGCAGGGTGGCCCCGCCGTCCACCAGGGCCACCGCCGACAGGGCCCCGGCGTCGCAGACGAAGCTCACCATCGCCCGCGCCCCGAGCCGCGACGTCACGTCGGGGACCTTGGCGACCGGCCGGGGCCGACCCCAGGGGCTGGTGTGCCAGCCGAGCCGGGTGACCTCCTGCTGCACCGAGTCGAGCCGGTCCTCCAGCTCGCGGACCGGTCGCCCCTCCAGCCGCGCCTGCTGGAGGCTCCGGCCCAGCGACCGCGACTCCGCCATCCGCCGCCGGAGGACCGGGTCGTCGATGGCGGGCAGCGGTTCGTACCGGTACACCTGCGCCCTGGTCCGCTCCAGCCACTCGAAGGTCTCCGTCGGCGACGGCGGCACCGTGGCCAGCACCAGCCCCACCGCCAGCTCGCCCAGCTCGCGGCCGTGCACCGCGGTGCCGCAGACCAGGTCCAGGCCGCCCACCCGGTCGCGGACCCGCCCCAGTTCGGCCAGTCCCAGCTGCGCCTGCACCAGCGCCGACCCCGGATCGCCCGAGGCGACGGCCACCTCCGCCCGGCACAGCCGCAGCAGCATCACGTGGTCGATCGGCGCGGTGGGCGTGAGCGCGGGGACGCGGGCCGCGAGGTGGTCGACGGGCAGTCCGCGCCGCACGGCCGTCCTGACCGCCGCCATCGTGGCGACCGCCGCCTCGTCCACCAGGCCGACGTCGAGCAGCCGGTCGGCCAGCCGCTCGAACCGCTTCGGCGCCACCTCGGAGCGGGCCGCTTCCGCCCGCAGCCTCGTCAGCGCGGCCACCTCGGCCCACGACCCGCTCCCGCGCCGGGCGAACCGCCTCCTGGCCTGGCCCGCGAACTCCACCGCGGCCTCGTGGTCGCCCAGCAGCAGCGCGGCGGCGGCACGGGCCAGCTCCGCCTCGGCGAGGTCCTGCCCGACCCTGCGCCTCCGCAGCAGGGCGAGGGCTTCGTCGAGGTACCGGGCGGCCTCCGCGGCCAGACCGGCGGTCAGCATCGCGCGCGCCTGGTCGATCCTCAGCCGGGGCACCAGGTCGGGGGCCAGCGTCCGCAGGGCGCGGTCCGCGTCCTCGTAGTGCCGCAGCGCGGTGGGCACGTCCCCGGTCAGCAGCGCGATGTCGCCGAGGTTGCTGCACGCCTTGGCCTTGATCAGCGGGAGGCCGTCGGCCTCGGCCAGCGCGATGGCTCGCCGGACGTCCGCGGCGGCCTCCTCCGGCCGCCCGAACCCGATCGAGGTGAGGCCGCGGTTCAGCAGCGCCGTGCACAGCGCGGCGGCGTCCACACCGGCGGCTTCCATCCGGGCCACCGACTCGTCGTAGAGCGCGAGGGCCTCGGCGGTCCGGCCCGCGCGGTGCAGGATCAGCGCCCGCTGGTCCTGGACGATGGCGCGCAGGCCGCTGCCGTCCGGCAGCGCGGCCGTCAGGTCGTGGGCGGTACCGAGGTGCGCCAGGCCGTCCGGGACGGAGCCCGTCTCGGCTTCCGCGTAGGCCAGCGTGATGAGGATCCGAACGCGCAGAGCGACCACGTCGGGGTCCCCCGACCCGATCGGCAGCTCTCGCAGAGCGGCTCTGAGCAGCTTCGCCGCGTCAGCGGGGCGGCCCGCTGACGCCGCCCGGTAGCCCTGCCCGCGCAGAGCCGTGGCGGACTCGACACCCGCACGGGACGTCGCGGCGGTGACGTCCGCGTCGTGGAGGAGGGGCACCTGTCAATCGCAGCACGCGGAACGCGGTCGGTGGGGTTGCGGTCGGCTGGTCCTCCTGGTCCGAACGGGTCACGTTCGGATGGTCCAGCACCGCTCCGCGCAGGGTGGCGGCGGCTACAACATGATCGTGGGTGTCACCACCGTGCGCCCGCGTTCACCTCGGGCGTTGACCAGGTGCACGACGATCTGCGTGGTGCCGGTGGGCACGTCGGACAGCACGAACCGGCCCCCGTCGTCGGCCGTCGTCGTGGACGACTCGTGCTCGGCCACCCTGACCTCCACCGTGTGCTCGCCCGCGGGCACCAACCAGCCGTCTATCCGGTGTCTGGCCCCGGTCGAGGTGAAGTTGACCATCAGCGTCAGGTTGTCCACCGTGAACGTGATGGTTCCGGGCTGCCCGCCGCGGACGCCCGCGAGCGAGCCCGCACGCTCCCACCTGGCCACCTCGACGTCGAGGTCCTCCAAGGCGATGGCGAACTGGACGCGCTCCACGAGATCCGCGGGCGGCGGGTCGAGCTCGTAGACCAGTCGGGTCAGCTCCGAGAGGACGGCGGTGTCCTCGAAGCCCCTGGGGTCATCGCGCGGGTCGATGTCGTTCACCGCGATCCTCCTTCCGCATCGAGATGTGTGCGCAGCGTCGTCAGGCACCGCCCCCTGGTGGGGCCGATACTGCCGCGCGGGATGGCCAGCGCCTCGGCGACCGTGCGGTACTCGGCCCGTCCCGCCAGGACGGTGAGCCGCAGCAGCTCCTGGCACCTTTGCGACAAACGCCCGAACGCCCGCCACAACCGGATGTCCCGGTCGTCGACGAGCGCGGCGTCCTCAGGCAGCCCGTGGGTGCTCTCCAGGTGGTCGGCGAGCTCGTCGGTGAGCCCGGTCTCCCGCTTGGCGGGCGTCCACGTGCGCCGCGCCTCCCGGCGGGTGGCGACGACGAGCCACCCCACCAGTGCGCGCGGTTCGTGCAGGCGGTCGATGTGGCGCAGGAACGCCAGCCACACCGTCTGCACCACGTCCTCGGCCGTCGCGCGGTCGAGTCCGTGCCCCCTGGCGACGTGCCACACCAGCGGGGTGAGCTCGGCGACGAGGACGTCCAGCGCCCTCCGATCGCCCGTGCGGGCGGCGATCACGCAGGCGGCGTGTCTGTCCGTGCCCGCCAAACCTTCCCACGGCGGGTGTTCGCCGGTCGTGCGCAGCTCACCCACGTCCTCACCTCCCGGTGTAGTCGGTCTACCCGCTCCGATGATCGCCGAAGCGGCCCGCGGCGCCTCCCCCGAAACGCCGCGGGCCGCTCCTCTGCGGCGGTCTCCCCGATCGACACCCCTCGAAGTCGACCGACTCACCACCCGTTCCCCCCGTGGTTCGTCAGTCGGTCGGCACCGGGTCGTCGTGCGTCTGGTGCTGGCCGTTCGGGTTCACCGGCGTCGAGGGGGCCGGTGACAACTGGTTCTCGGGCTTCTCGGGCGTGTCGCCAGGCGGATTGGCGGTCATCCGAGTCCTCCTCGCTCAGGTCGTTGAGGGTCTGTCACCAGCACAAGAGCGTGGTCGGCCTGAGTAGATACACCCATCCGGAATTGATTTGGCTCACTCCCCGCACCGAATCGGTTCCGCTGCGCACACGGCCGACGGTCGGTGCCGCCGGGCGGGTGACGGGCCGGAGCGCACGGGTGATCGAGGTGGGAAGGGGCTTCGAGGCCTTATGGTCCAGACCATGCTGGAAGTCATCGCTCTGGACGCGGCGGACGCCGAAGCCGCGCAAGCCGGTGGAGCACACCGGTTGGAACTGGTAGCCGACATGGCATCGGACGGGCTCACCCCACCCCCGTCGGTGCTCACGAGCGTGCTCGCCGCGACGGACCTGCCGGTCCGGGTCATGCTCCGCGACGCAGGGGGCTTCGGGCCCGGCAGCGTCGACGGGCTGCGCCGGGACGCGGCGGCGCTGCGGGAACTGGGTGCGACCGAGTTCGTGCTCGGGTTCCTCACCGACGCGGGGGAGGTCGACGTGCGGACGTGCGAGGCCGTGCTCGCGGAGCTGGACGGGTGCCGGTGGACGTTCCACCGCGCCCTGGACAACTCGGCCGACCCGCTGGCCGCGTGGTCGGTCGTCGCCGGGCTCGGCTGCGACACCGTGCTCGCGAGCGGCAGCCCCGAGGGCGTCGAGGACGGCCTGCCGGTGCTGCACGAGCTGATCGCGCGGCAGGGGACCGGCGGGCCGCGGGTGCTGGTGGGCGGTGGTCTGCGGGCCGAGCAGGTGGCGCCGCTCAAGGCGGCGGGGGCCACCGGGTTCCACGTCGGCAGCGCCGTCCGGCCGTCCGGCTGGGGCGGTCCGGTGTCGGCCGAGGCGGTGCGCACCTGGGCGGATCTGGTCTAGACCCTTGCCGAAACGGACACGCCGCTCCTAACATCGCCGAATCGCGTTGCTCACCGCGAAATGATCGTTGCACATGGTGCAATAAGTCTCGCTGAGGGGATCTGAGATGCGGTTCGTGTTGTTGGCTGCGGCGTGTTCCGTGGTGCTGGCCGGGTGCGCGCCGGTGACGTCGTCGGGACCGACCACCCAGAGCGGTGACCAGCAGACCGGCCAGCTCCGGGTGTGGCTGTTCGACGAGGTGAACCGCGGCCCCAAGGAGGAGGTCGTGAAGCAGGCGGTCAGCGAGTTCCAGGCCGCCAACTCCGGCGTCACCGTGGACGTGCAGTACATCCAGGTGTCCACCCGCGCCGAGCGCTTCAAGGCCGCCTTCAGCGACCCGAAGAGCGCGCCGGACGTCGCCGAGTTCGGCAACACCGACCTCGCGGGCTACGTCGCCTCCGGCGGGTTCGCCGACATCAGCGCTGAGATGTCGGCCTGGGCTGACGGCAAGGACTTCCTGCCCGCCGTCCTCGACACCGCCAAGGTCGAGGGCAAGACCTACGGGCTGCCCTGGTACGTCGGCGTCCGCGCCCTCTACTACCGCACGGACGTGTTCACCGAGCTGGGGATCCAGCCGCCGAAGACCCTCGACGAGATCGCGCCCCTGGCCCGCAGGATCCGCGCCGCCAAGCCCGACATGCTCGGCATCTCCGCGGGCGGCAAGTACACGTTCGGGATGCTGCCCTTCGTCTGGGCCAACGGGGGCGACATCGCCACCGTGAACGGCGCCAAGTACACGGCGAAGATCGACAGCGCCGAGGCGAAGAAGGGCGTCGCCAAGTACACCGAGCTGCTCGCCGACGACATCTGCCCGCCGTCGCAGTGCGCGGCCAACGGCGGCGACGCGAGCGTCGAGGCGTTCCGGGCAGGCAAGGCCGCGATGGTCATCGGCGGTGACTTCAACCGCAAGTCCGTCGACGCCAGCACCGCCGCGGGCAAGTACGCGGTCGTCCCGCTGCCCGGCACCACCGAGGGCTCCATCGCCCCCGCGTTCGCGGGCGGCAACCTGCTCGGCGTCATGAAGGGCACCGAGCGCAGGACCCTCGCGACCAAGTTCCTCCAGCTCCTCGGCGGCAAGCAGTACCAGCAGAAGATGTTCCAGGCCATGGGCAACCTGCCCACGTTCGCCGACGTGCAGGCCGAGGTCGCGAAGAACGACGCCTTCGAGCAGCCGTTCATCAAGACCCTCGAAGCGGGCACCAGGTTCGTGCCGGTCACGCCGACGTGGGCCAAGATCGACGCGCAGGCCGTCCTGCCGACGATGCTCCAGCAGATCGCGGCCGAGGGCCAGGACGTCGACACCGCCACCAAGACGGCCGCCGAGTCCATGAACGCGGCCTTCACCTCGTGACGCAGCGCATGGCCAGGGGTGACGGGCGGACCGCGTTCGCCTACCTCACCCCGGCACTGCTGGTCCTCGGCGGCCTGATGGCCTACCCGATCTACCAGCTGGTGCTCATCTCGCTGTTCGACTACGGCCAGGAGCAGGTCAGCGGCGGCGCGCCGCTGGAGTTCCTCGGGCTCGGCAACTACACGAGGCTGCTGGGGGACCAGCAGTTCTGGACCGTGCTGTGGCAGACCGTCGGCTTCGCCGCGACCTGCGTCATCGGCACCCTGGTGGTCGGGGCGGCGCTCGCCGTCCTGGCCACCAGGGTCCGGCCGTGGGCCAGGATGCTGCTGTTCCTCGCCGCGCTCGGCGCCTGGGCGACCCCGGCCGTCGCGGGCTCGACGATCTGGCTGTTCCTGTTCGACGCCAACTTCGGCCTGGTCAACGAGGTGCTGGGCAGCACCGGCTTCTCGTGGACGTTCGACCGCTGGATCGCCTTCGGCCTCGTCGCCGCCCAGGTGGTCTGGTGCTCGTTCCCGTTCGTCATGGTGACCCTCTACGCGGGCATCAAGGCCATCCCGCAGGAGGTCATCGAGGCCGCGGCGCTCGACGGCGCGTCCACCGCCCGCACCGCGCGCAGCGTCATGCTGCCCCTGCTGCGCCCGCTGATCCTCGTCGTCACGATCCAGTCGATCATCTGGGACTTCAAGGTGTTCACCCAGATCTACGTGATGACCGGGGGCGGCGGCATCGCGGGCCGCAACCTCGTGCTCAACGTCTACGCCTACCAGCAGGCGTTCGCCGCGTCCGAGTACGGCCTCGGCGCCACCATCGGCGTCGTCATGACCGCCCTGCTCCTGCTGATCACCATCGGCTACCTGCGGGCGCTGCGGAAGTCGGGAGAAGAGCTGTGAAACACCCCGGCCGCCTGGTCGCCGAACTCGCCACCGTCGTCATCGCCGCGGTGGTCGCGTTCCCGCTGTACTGGATGGTCCTCACCGCGCTGAAGCCCGCCGACGAGGTCATCTCGGCCGACCCCCGGCCGTGGACCCTCGCTCCCACGCTGGATAACTTCACCCGCGCGCTGACCGTGCAGAGCTTCGGCCGGTACTTCGTGAACAGCCTGGTCGTCGCGCTGGTCGTGGTGGTGCTGAGCCTGCTGATGTCGTTCCTCGCCGCGACGGCGCTGACGCGCTTCCGGTTCCGGGGCCGCACGACGATGCTGGTCATGCTGCTGGTGGTGCAGATGGTGCCGGTGGAGGCGCTGACCGTGCCGCTGTTCTTCATGATGCGCTCGCTCGGCGACACGGTGCCCGCGTTCGGGTTGAACCACCTCGGGTCGCTGGTGCTGGTGCACCTCGCGTTCAGCATGCCGTTCGCCATCTGGATGCTGCGCGGGTTCGTCGCCGCCGTGCCGGTGGAGCTGGAGGAGGCCGCGACGCTGGACGGCGCCAGCCGGTTCCGGTTCCTGTGGCAGGTGCTGTTCCCGCTGGTGGCGCCCGGTCTGGTGGCGACGAGCGTGCTCGCGTTCATCCACGCCTGGAACGACTTCCTGTTCGCCAAGACGTTCATCATCTCGGCCGCGGAGAACCAGACGCTGCCGCTGGCGCTCCAGGTGTTCATCAAACCCGACCAGAACGACTGGGGAGCGATCATGGCCGGTTCGACGCTGATGACCATTCCGGTGCTGGTGTTCTTCGTGCTGGTGCAGCGCAGGCTCGTGTCCGGTCTCGCCGGGGCGGTGAAGGGGTGACGCTCCTGCCTCGCCCGGTCCGGGTCACGCCCGGCACCGGCACCACCCAGCGCGTCGTGCCCGTGGTGTCGTTCGTCGACGGGCCACCGGAGTCCTACCGGATCGCGATCACCACCGAGGGCGTCGCGGTCGAGGCGGCGGACGCGGCAGGCGCGTTCTACGCGTCGCAGACCCTCCGCCAGCTCCTCGGGCCGGAGGCGTTCCGGGCCGCCCGGATCCACGACGACCCGCCGGTGCTGCCGGTGTGCGTGGTGGAGGACCGGCCCCGGTTCCCGTGGCGCGGCTGCATGATCGACGTGGCCCGGCACTTCCTGCCGAAGCACGACCTGCTGCGGTACGTGGACCTGATCGCGGCGCACAAGCTGAACGTGCTGCACCTGCACCTGACCGACGACCAGGGCTGGCGCTTCGAGGTGAAGCGGTACCCGAGGCTGACCGAGGTGGGGTCGTGGCGGCCGGAGTCGCGCTACGGCGACCGGCGGGCGAAGCTGTCGACGGGCAGGCCGCACGGCGGCTTCTACACCCAGGACGACCTGCGCGAGGTCGTGGCGTACGCGGCGGAGCGGCACGTGACCGTGGTGCCGGAGGTCGACGTGCCCGGTCACAGCCAGGCGGCCGTCGCGGCGTACCCGGAGCTGGGCGTCGGCCCGGTGCCTGGCGTGTGGACGGACTGGGGGATCAACGAGAACGTGCTGAACCTGGAGGAGTCCACCGCGGACTTCTACCGGGGGGTGTTCGACGAGCTGGTGGACGTCTTCCCCAGCGAGGTGATCGGGCTGGGCGGCGACGAGGTGCCGGGCGCGACGCGGGCGCACGGCGGGTTCATCCGGGCCATCGCCGAGCACCTGGCGACGCACGGGCGGCGCGCGTTCGGCTGGGACGAGATCGCCGAGGTCGGGCCGCTGCCGGACGGCGCGGTGCTGGCGTCGTGGCGCGGCGAGGACGCGGGCGTGGCCGCGGTGCGCGGTGGCCACGACGTGGTGATGTGCCCCGAGCGGCACGTGTACCTGGACTACCGGCAGTCCGACTCGCCGGACGAGCCGATCCCGGTCGGCACGGTGCTGTCGCTGGAGGACGTGTACCGGTACGAGCCGGTGCCGTCGGTGCTCACCGGCGAGGAGCCCGGCCGGGTCCTGGGCGCGCAGGCGAACCTGTGGACCGAGCACCTGGACTCGTCCCGGCGGCTGGACTACGCGGCCTTCCCGAGGCTGGCCGCGTTCGCCGAGGTCGTGTGGAGCGGGGGCGAGCGCGACGAGGCGGAGTTCCTCGACCGGCTCGCCACCCACCACCTGCCCCGGCTGGACGCGCTGGGGGTGGAGTACCGGCCCCTGTCCGGTCCCCACCCGTGGCAGACGATGCCGGGCGTCCCTGGCTTCCCACGGTGATCAGAAGGTCTGCGGGGTGTCCTGCGGCTGGTAGAGGTCGGGGGTACTGGTCTCCTCCGGGATGAGCACCCAGCAGGCGACGTAGAGGACGGCCCCGGTGCCGAAGCCGAGGAGGGTGGCGGCGACGAGGCCGATGCGCAGCAGGGCCGCGTCGACGCCGAGCGCCTTCGCCGCGCCGCCGCACACCCCGCCGAGCATCCTGTCGCCGCGGCTGCGGCGGAGCTTCTTGACCCGGTCGGTGGTCCCGTTGAGCACGTTGTTCGTCATGGGAACCACGATGCCGCCCCGGAGCTGCGGAAACATCGGGGGCGGACCCTGACGTCCCCCGGATCCCGACCCCCGGCCTTACCCTCAGGCGATGACGCCCGAGGAGCTCGCCGCCGACCTGGACCGCGTCGGCTACCTGCCGGACGCGGGGGTGGCGACGGCCGCGTTCCTCGCGCTGCGGATGCACCGGCCGCTGTTCTGCGAGGGCGAGCCGGGCACCGGGAAGACGTCGTTGGCCCTCGCGCTCGCCCAGGCCCTGTCGCTGCCGCTGATCAGGCTCCAGTGCCACGAGGGCATCGACGCGTCGCAGGCGCTCTACGACTGGGACTTCCCCCGGCAGCTGCTCCACCTGCGCGCGCTGGAGGCGGCGTCCGACGGCGCCCTCGACCCCGACGCCGCCGAGGCCTCGCTGTACACCCGCCGGTTCCTGCTGGCCAGGCCCCTGCTGCGGGCGTTGGAGGAGGCTCCGTGCGTGCTGCTGGTCGACGAGGTCGACCGCGCCGACGACGAGTTCGAGGCCTTCCTGCTGGAGGTGCTCGACACCAGCGCCGTCACCATCCCCGAGCTGGGCGAGATCCGCGCCCTCGTGCCGCCGCTCGTCGTCCTCACGTCCAACCGCACCCGCGAGGTCCACGACGCGCTCAAGCGCCGCTGCCTCTACCACTGGGTCGAACACCCCGACCTGGCCCGCGAGGTGGCGATCATCCGGCGCCGCCTGCCGGGGGTGTCCGAGCGGCTGGCCGAACAGGTCGCCGCGGCCGTCGGGAAGCTGCGCGAGCTGGACCTGCTCAAGCCGCCGGGGGTCGCCGAGTCGCTGGACTGGGCACGGGCGTTGCAGGCGCTGGGCCGGACCGAACTGGACGCCGAGACGGCCGCCGTGACGCTCGGCGCGGTGCTCAAGTACCGCGAGGACGCGACCCGCGCGGTGGCGTCGGGGGTGCTGGGCTGATCCGCTCCGTACGAACACCGTGCGACGGGCGATGTGTCCGTGGTGGTGATGAGCGGGGGTGGCACGTCGACCGAGGAAGCACGCCTCGACTTCAGGCTCGACCCGGAGGTCAAGGCCCGCATCGAGCGGGCGGCCAAGCTGTCCGGCGAGTCCGTCAGCACGTTCGTCGTGCACGCGGCCACCGCCGCGGCGGACGGCGTCCTGGCGCGCGCGGAAGCCACCGTGATGCCCGCCGAGCAGTTCGACGCACTCAGGACCTGCACGGCCAGGGCGTCGGTGGAGACCTGCCCCGCGACGCCCTGACCAGGCTGGTCCAAGCGGCCGAAGTCGCGTCCGGCGGGCTGATCGTCGTCGACGCGATCGACGACACGGTCGCGAAGTTCGACCGGAGGTACGACTTCCAGCCGGTGAGGGACAACCCGCGCACGCTGGTGATCGAGGTCGCGACGGTGCGGGCCGCCCTCGGCTGACCGGCCAGTTGAGATTCTTCGGATGATCCTCCGACCGCCGGAGGCGCACAATCGAAGGATGACGGTGCTCACCGGGTACGTCGGGTTCGCCCGTGCGTTGCGGCAAGCGGGCGTGGCCTGCGGCCCGGAGCGCGTGCGGGCGTACGTGGCGGCGGTCGAGCACCTGGACCCCGGTAGCCGGGACGACCTGTACTGGGCCGGGCGGTTGACGTTGTGCGGGGAGCCCGACGACCTGCCGCGGTACGACGCGGCGTTCGGCGCGTGGTTCGGTGGCGAGCCGCCTCGCCGGGCCCAGCGGCGGAAGCCGCGGGCGACCCAGTTGGCCTCGCTCAGCGGCGGTGCGGAGCAGGACGGCAGGGGTGGCAGGCTCGCGACCGCCGCCAGTGACGCCGAAGTCCTGCGGCACAAGGACATCGCGGGCCTCACGCCCGCGGAGAAGGCGCACCTGCGTGAGCTGATCGCGACCCTCAAGCCCGTGCCGCCGCGACGACGGGCGGTGCGGGCCAAGAGGGCCCGAACCGGTCGGCTCGACCCGAGCCGGACGCTGCGGGCGATGCTCGCGTCCGGCGGGGAACCGGTGAGGCCGAAGCACCGGCGCAAGGGGACCCGGCCGCGCCGGGTCGTGCTCCTGGTCGACGTGTCCGGGTCGATGTCGCCGTACGCCGACGCGCTGCTGCGGTTCGCGCACGTCGTCGCGCGGGCGATGCCGACCGAGGTGTGCACGCTCGGCACCCGGCTGACCAGGATCAGCCGTCAGCTCGGGCACCGCGACGCCGAGGTGGCGCTCACCAGCGCGACCCGCGCCGTCCCCGACTACGAGGGCGGCACCCGGCTCGGCGAGGTGCTCAAGGTCTTCCTGGACCGCTGGGGGCAGCGCGGCGTCGCGAGGCGCGCCGTCGTCGTGCTCTTCTCCGACGGCTGGGAACGCGGTGACCCGGCCCTGCTGGGCGAGCAGCTCGCACGGCTGCGGCGGCTCGCGCACGCGGTCGTCTGGGTCAACCCGCACGCCGGCAAGGCCGGGTACGCCCCGACCCAGTCCGGCATCATCGCGGCCCTGCCGCACGTGGACCGCCTGCTGGCGGGCCACAGCCTCGACGCCCTGCGCCACCTGCTCAAGGAGATCAACCGTGCGTGATGTGCTCGACGAACTGGCCCGCCGCGTGGCCGACGGGGAGACCGTGGGGGTCGGCACGGTCGTCGCCACCTTCAGCTCCGCGCCGCGGTCGCCGGGTGCGGCGATGCTGGTCGGCCCGGACGGCGAGGTCACCGGCAGCGTGTCCGGCGGCTGCGTCGAAGGGGCGGTGTACGACCTCGCCCAGCAGGTCGTCGCCGAGGACCTGCCGGTGCTCCAGCGCTACGGCGTGAGCGACGACGACGCGTTCGCGGTGGGTCTGACCTGCGGCGGGATCATCGACGTGTACGTGGAGCCGATCAGCGCCGAGACGTTCCCGGAGCTGGCGGAGATCCACGAGGCCGTGCGCGCCGAGGTGCCGGTGGCCATCGCGACGGTCATCGAGCACCCCGACGCCGACCGGCTGGGCCGTCGCGTGGTGATCTGGCCGGACCGCGTGTCCGGCACGCTCGGGTCGTCGCGCGCGACGGACGCGGTCGTGGACGACGCGCGGGGGATGCTGGCGACCGGCCGCAGCGGGTCGCTGCACTACGGGCCGGACGGCCAGCGGCGCGGCGAGGGCATGACGGTGTTCGTGAACTCGTTCGAGCCGCCGCCGCGGATGCTGGTGTTCGGCGCGATCGACTTCGCCTCCGCGATGGCCAGGCTCGGCTCGTTCCTCGGCTACCGGGTCACGGTGTGCGACGCGCGGCCGGTGTTCGCGACCGCGAGCCGGTTCCCGGAGGCCGACGAGGTCGTCGTGGACTGGCCCCACCGGTACCTCGTGGCGCAGGCCGAGGCCGGGCGGGTGGACGAGCGGACCGTGGTCGCGGTGCTGACGCACGACCCGAAGTTCGACGTGCCGCTGCTGGAGGTCGCGCTGAGGCTGAAGCTCGCCTACGTCGGAGCGATGGGGTCGCGGCGCACCCACGACGACCGGGTGCGGCGGCTGCGGGAGGCGGGCATGACCGAGGGCGAGCTGGCCGGGATGGCGTCGCCGATCGGGCTCGACCTGGGCGCGCGCACGCCGGAGGAGACCGCGGTGTCGATCGCGGCCGAGATCATCGCGCTGCGGTGGGGCGGCCGGGGGGAGAGGTTGACGATTCTCGACGGCGCGATCCACAGGTAGCGGCGTTAGGGTGATGTGACAACGGTCACCCACCACTGACCTGGAGGGTTTCATGCGCATCACCGTCAACGTCGACGGCGTGAGCTACACCGACGAGGTGGAGCCGCGAACGCTGCTGGTCCACCACCTCCGAGAACGACTGGGCAAAACCGGAACCGTCGTCGGCTGCGACACGAGCAACTGCGGCGCCTGCACCGTCCACCTCGACGGCCACAGCGTGAAGTCGTGCTCCGTGCTCGCGGTGCAGGCGAACGGCCGCGAGGTCACCACCATCGAGGGCCTGGCGCGGGACGGGCGGCTGCACCCCGTGCAGCGGGCGTTCCACGAGA
The DNA here is from genome assembly GCF_057122925.1 of Umezawaea sp. Lineage (NCBI taxonomy): Bacteria > Bacillati > Actinomycetota > Actinomycetes > Pseudonocardiales > Pseudonocardiaceae > Umezawaea > Umezawaea sp. The sequence continues at coordinate 93,284 of NZ_DBNGPQ010000179.1, forward strand.
ACCACGCGCTCCAGTGCGGGTTCTGCACGCCCGGCATGATCATGCAGTCGCTCGACCTGCTCGCGGACCACCCCGACCCGGACGAGGAGGCGGTCCGCAAGGGGCTGGAGGGCAACCTCTGCCGGTGCACCGGCTACCAGAACATCGTGAAGGCCGTGCGGGACGCGGCCCACCACATGCGTCCGGGCGCGGGCCCGGAGGCCGAGCAGGTCACCGAGGAGACCCGGTCGCCGTCGCACGCCGGAGGCGGGGAATGACCGCGACCGCCGAACCGGAGATCGGGAGGGCCAGGCTGCGCAAGGAGGACGCGCGGCTGATCACCGGCGACACCCGCTGGACCGACAACATCCAGATGGCCGGGATGCTGCACATGGCCGTGCTCCGCAGCCCCATGGCCCACGCGAAGATCACCAGCATCGACGTCAGCGCCGCCGCGGCGATGCCCGGTGTGCTGCTGGTGCTGACCGGCGACGACGTGGCCGAGGAGCAGGGCAGCCTGCCGTGCGCGTGGCCCATCACCGAGGACATGCTGGCCCCGCCTGCCCCGTCGCTGGCCGTGGGCGAGGTCAACTTCGCCGGTGAGGGCGTCGCCGTCGTCATCGCCCGCAGCGACCACGAGGCGCACGACGCGCTGGCCGCGATCGACGTCGAGTACGACGAGCTGCCGGTGGTGCTGGACATGAAGGCCGCCCTCGCCGACGGCGCGGACCTCGTGCACCCGGACCTCGGCACCAACAAGAGCGCGACGTGGGTGTTCGACTCCGCCGAGGCGGGGACGGGCTCCGACGTCGACCGGGCCATCGCCGACGCGGAGGTGGTGGTCACCAGGACGTTCCGCCAGCAGCGGCTCATCCCCGCGTTCATGGAACCCCGGTCGGTCGTGGTCGACCCCGGCGGCGGGTCCATCACCATGTGGTCGGCGACCCAGGTCCCGCACATCCTGCGGTGGATGCTCTCCGCCGTGCTCGGCATCCCCGAGCACAAGGTGCGGGTCATCGCCCCGGACGTCGGCGGCGGGTTCGGCGGCAAGCTCCAGGTCACGCCCGAGGAGGTGCTGACCCTGCTCGTCGCCCGCCGCCTCGGCAAGCCGGTCAAGTGGACCGAGTCGCGCACCGAGTCGATGCTGTCCGCCCACCACGGCCGCGACCAGGTGCAGGAGCTGACGATCACCGCGCGCCGCGACGGCACGGTCACCGGCCTCAAGGTCGACCTGCTCGCCGACATGGGCGCGTACCTGCGGCTGGTCACGCCGGGCGTGCCGATCCTGGGCGCGTTCATGTTCAACGCCATCTACAAGTTCCCGGCGTACCGGTTCACCTGCGTCAACGTGTTCACCAACAAGGTCCCGACGGACGCCTACCGCGGCGCCGGGAGGCCAGAGGCCACGTTCGCGATCGAGCGGATGATGGACGAGCTTGCCGTCGAACTGGGCATGGAACCGATGGAGCTGCGTCGGAAGAACTGGATCGAGCACGAGGAGTTCCCGTTCACCACGGTCTGCGGGCTCACCTACGACTCGGGCAACTACGAGGCCGCGACCGACCGGGCGATGGAGCTGTTCGGGTACGACGAGCTGCGGCGCGAGCAGGCCGCCCGCCGCGAGAGCGGTGACCCGGTGCAGCTCGGCATCGGCATCTCGACGTTCACCGAGATGTGCGGCCTCGCGCCGTCGCGGGTGCTCGGCTCGCTGCGCTACGGCGCGGGCGGCTGGGAGCACGCGGCGATCCGGATGCTGCCCACCGGCAAGGTCGAGCTGATCACCGGCACCTCGCCGCACGGGCAGGGCCACGAGACGGCGTGGAGCCAGATCGTCGCCGACCGGCTCGGCGTGCCGTTCGAGGACGTCGAGGTGCTGCACGGCGACACGCAGTCCTCGCACAAGGGCATGGACAGCTACGGCTCGCGGTCGCTGGCCGTCGGCGGCACGGCGATCGTGCTGGCGGCGGACAAGGTGCTCGCCAAGGCCCGCACGCTGGCCGCGCACCTGATGGAGTGCTCGGAGTCCGATGTGGACTTCTCGTCCGGGCGGTTCTCGGTGCGGGGCACGGGAACCAGCACCGCGCTGACCGACGTCGTGCTCGCGGCGCACGTGGCGCACAACCTGCCGGACGGCATGGAGCCGGGGATGGACGCCGAGTCCACCTTCGACCCGACGAACTTCTCGTTCCCGCACGGCACCCACCTGTGCGCGACGGAGGTCGACACCGAGACCGGTGCCGTGAAGATCCGCTCGTACGTCTGCGTCGACGACATCGGCGAGGTGGTGAACCCGCTGATCGTCGAGGGCCAGGTGCACGGCGGGCTGGCGCAGGGCATCGCGCAGGCGCTGTTCGAGGAGGCCGTGCACGACGAGTCGGGCACCCTCACGACGGCGACGCTGGCCGACTACCTGGTGCCGACGGCGGCCGACCTGCCGCACTTCACCACCGACCGGACCGTGACGCCCGCTGACTCGAACCCGTTGGGGGTCAAGGGGGTCGGTGAGGCGGGCACGATCGCGTCGACCCCGGCCGTGGTGAACGCGGTGATCGACGCCGTGCGCCACCTGGGCGTCGAGGACATCGAGATGCCGTGCACGCCGATGCGCGTGTGGAAAGCGGTGCACCGGGGCAGGGAACGGGGAGTGCCGACGACACCGGTCGCCGCGGGCGGCCTCGGCTCCATCGACGCGCAGGGAGGTGCGGAGTGATCCCCGCGGAGTTCGAGTACGTGGCGCCGACCAGCGTGGAGGAGGCCGTCAGGGCGCTCACCGAGGCCGGTGAGGACGCCAAGGTCCTGGCGGGCGGCCAGAGCCTGATCCCGGTGCTGCGCATGAGGTTGGCCGCGCCGAACGTGGTCGTGGACCTGTCCAACCTGAGCGAGCTGACCGGCGTCCGCGACGACGGCGACTCGCTGCTCATCGGGGCGATGACCACGCACTACGAGGTCCAGCGCGACCACCTGGTGCACGACCACGCCCGGCTGCTCGCGCTGGCGACCGACGAGGTCGCGGACCCGCAGGTGCGGCACCGCGGCACGTTCGGCGGCGCGCTGGCGCACGCGGACCCGGCGGGCGACCTGCCCGCCCCCGCGCTGGCGATGGACGCGACGATGGTCATCGTCGGGCCGGGCGGCCGTCGGGAGGTGCCGGCGTCGGAGTTCTTCGTCGACTACTTCACCACCGTGCTGGAGCCGAACGACGTCCTCGTCGACATCCGCGTGCCGAAGCTGACCGGCTGGAGCGCGCACTACGAGAAGTTCAACCGGGTCGCGCAGGCGTGGTCGATCGTGGCCGTGGCCGCGGCGGTCCGGGTGGTCGACGGGACCATCGCCGAGGCCAGGGTGGCGCTCACCAACATGGGGCCGACCCCGGTGCGCGCCCACGGCGTGGAGGAGGCCCTGGTCGGGCAGCCCGCCACCGCCGGGTCGATCACCGCGGCGGCCGCCCGCGCGGCGGAGGGCACGAACCCGACGACCGACGGCAACGCCGACGCCGAGTTCCGCTCGCACCTCGCGCGGGTGCTGACCGGACGGGCCCTCACCACCGCGGTGGGCGCATGAGGCTGGAGCACGAGTTCGCGGTCCCGGCCCCGGTCGAGACCGTGTGGGCCGCGCTCCTCGACCCGGAGAGGGTGGCGCCGTGCATGCCCGGCGCCACCCTGGCCGAGGTCGACGGGCCGCGGTTCACCGGCACCGTGAAGGTGAAACTGGGCCCGATCACCCTGATGTACAAGGGATCGGGCGAATTCCTGGAGACCGACGAGGAGACCCGCACGGCCGTGATCAAGGCGTCCGGCAAGGACGTCCGGGGCAACGGCACGGCGGCGGCCGCGGTCACGGCGACGCTGGTCGAGGCCGATGGCGGCACGCGGGCGCACGTCGTGACGGACCTCAGCATCACCGGCAGGCCCGCGCAGTTCGGCAGGGGCCTGATCGCCGAGGTCGGCGGCAAGATCATCGACCAGTTCGCGACTTGCCTGGCGAGTAGGCTCGGATCGGAGGAGGCTGGCGGGGACGACACCCCCACCACCGACGCCCCCGAGGGACCCGCCGTGACCCAGCAGCACCTCAGAGCCGTTCCTGACCAGGCCGAGGAAGCAGAGGCGATCGACCTGATCGGCACCGCGGGCGTACCCGTGGTCAAGCGGGTCCTCCCGCTGGCGCTCGGGCTCGCCGTGCTCGTCCTGGTGATCTCCCGGCTCCGGCGGCACCGCTGAGGAACCGGCCGGGGAGGGCACCGGCGGCGGTGGCCGCCCTCGCCGTCCTGGCCGCGGTCACCGCCTGCACGGCCACCGGGGGCGACCCGGTGGCCGTGCGGGCGCCCGCCCCGACCACCGGGTCCTCCGCCGCACGGCCTGCCCCCACCCCGCCGCCGCGGTCGTTCACGCTGGCCGCGGGCGGCGACATCCTCATCCACCCCGCGCTCACCGACCAGGCCAGGGCCGACGGCGGCGGCACCCCCGACTTCCGGCCGCTGCTGGAGGGGATGCGCGAGGCCGTGGCCGCCGACCTGTCGATCTGCCACCTCGAAACGCCGCTGTCCGCGCCGGGAGCCCCGACGTTCGGCTACCCGGCGTTCAGCGCACCCCCGGAGATCGCGGCGGCGCTGGTGGACCTCGGGTACGACAGCTGCTCGACCGCGTCCAACCACACGCTGGACCGCGACGTGCCGGGCGTGCGGACCACGCTGGACGTCCTGGACTCGGTCGGCCTCAAGCACACCGGGTCGGCGCGCAGCCCCGAGGAGGCCGCGACCCCGCTGATCCTGGACGCGAACGGCGTGAAGGTCGCCCAGGTGTCCTTCACCTACGGCTACAACGGGATCCCGCTCCCCGAGCCGTGGATCGCGAACACGCTCGACCCGCGGCGGGTCGTCGACGCCGCCCGCGCCGCGAAGGCCGCGGGCGCCGAGGTCGTGGTCGCCAGCCTGCACTGGGGAGCCGAGTACGAGGCCGACCCGACGCCGGAGCAGCGCGCGGCGGCCACGACGATCCTGGCCGACCCGGCGGTCGACCTGATCATCGGCACGCACGTGCACACCGTGCAGCCGATCGAGCGGATCGGCGAGAAGTGGGTCGTGTACGGCATGGGCAACGAGGTCGCGAAGCACGAGGAGCCCCGCGGCACCACGGAGGAGGGCCTGATCGCCCGCTTCCGGTTCGTCGAGGGGCCGCAGGGCTGGCGGGTCGACGAGGCGAGGTACCGCCCCACCCTGGTCGAGCTGGGACCGCCGATCCGGGTCGTCGACCTGTCGTCGGCCCCGCCGTCACCCCGCCGCGCGGAGGCCCTGGCGCGCACCGACGAGGTCGTCGGCCGCCTCGGTGCCGCCGCCGCGGGGCTCGGCAGGTAGTTCCCCCGCCGTTGAAGGGGCTCGGGAGGTAGTTCCCCCGCCGTTGAACCGGAACGGCCGCGCGTCCGTGCCCCTGCTGCACACCGGAACCACGCACCGGAGGTCGGCCGCTCATGACCGGGAACGACGCGAACCTCTTCGCCGCCAGGACGACGCTGCTCCGCCTGCCGTCGCGGAGCACGACCGCGGGCGGTGTGCCCGTCGTGGGCTCCACGCCGGAGCGGGCCCTCGCCGCCGTCATGCCGCTGCCCCGGCGGTCCTCCGACCGCCCGCTGCGCGTGGACGTCGTCGGCGGCGGCCCGGTCGGTCTCACGTTCGCGTGCACGCTGCGCGCGATGATGGGCGACCAGGTCGTGATCCGCGTCCACGACCCCCGCTGGCGCACCCGCAACGGCCGCGTCCTGTGGCGCGAGCGCGCGGAGGGCAACACCCGCCGCGAGCAGGTCGTGACGCTCCAGAGCAACGTGTGGTCCAACCTCCCGGAGAAGGTGAAGAGGCGCCTGTTCACCGAGGGCCGCTTCGGCGAGATGTGGCCGCTGGGCCCGGACTCCCCGGCCGAGCGCGGCCGTCCCCGCAACCTCAAGATCCGCTGGATCGAGGACTGCCTGCTGGACGTGGCGCAGGACGTGTACGGCGTCGAGCTGCGCGCCGAGGCCTACGAGGTCCCCGAGAAGTGGGACGGCACGCACGTCGTGGCGATCTGCGACGGCGCCAGGTCCAAGACCCGCGAGAGCCTCGAGGACCACTTCGGCACGCCCGACCGCGACTTCTACTCGATCAACGGCACCCCGCTGGAGGAGACCGTCCTCGGCATCCGGGTCAGCTCCCACCTGCCCGACGAGTACACGGTCCCGCTGACGGTCAGCCAGAACCGCTTCCTCTTCAACTCCCTCGGCGGCGGCTTCATCAACATGCGCCTCACCGCCGAGGAGGCCTCCGAGATCGTCGCGATCGGCGAGAACGGCCCGGTCGAGTGCATCGAGCGCTACTCGTGCACCATGCGCCCGCTGGGCGACCGGTTCGTCTGCGACCGCCACCGGGCCACGTTCAAGCCCTCGATCGACCCCCTGTCCTTCCTGTGGCCCCGCATCCAGGACGGCATCCGCTTCTTCGGCGCCTCACCCTCGGACTTCCTCAGCCTGACGTCGTTCACGCTGGGGATGCGGCAGCAGTCCCGCTTCACCGCCCAGCTCGCCCCGAACACCTGGGGCTTCCTGCTCGGCGACGCCGCGAACTCGCTGCACTTCTGGCCGGGCCGCGGCCTGAACACCGGCGTCAAGAGCGCCCAGTCGCTCGCCGCCACCCTCCGGCGGCGCTGGCAGGGCCGCGACTTCCGCTCGTCCGACTTCTCGTCGCACGAGGGCACCATGCAGCAGCTCCAGTACCGCGAGAAGTCCCGCGCGTGGACCACGATGGTCATGCCGGACGAGAACGGGGTGCCGCGCGGCATCGAGGACCGCGTCCGAGCGGGTCTGGAGGGCCCGTTCGACCGCCAGGCCCTGGTCCACGAGCTGTTCACCCGCGTCCGCGACGTCAAGGACCGCCTCGCTCCGCGCATGGGCCACCTGCCGAACGACCAGTGGTACCTCGACAGGATCAACGGCCTGCACGTCAAGACGCTCAAGGTGATGGTCGAGACCGGCCAGTGGATCACCCGCGAGATCGGCGGGGACGAGGTCTCGGTGAACGTCGAGTTCCCCGAACCGTCCCGCCGCGACCTCCCGCTCACCCACCTCCGCGCCTCCTCCCTGGCGGGGTAGGGCCATCGGTCCCCGCGGTGGCGCGATGAGCCTCCAGCCCGAACCGATCACCACGCAGCGGCTCGTGCTGGAGCCGCTGCGGGTGGAGCACGCCGAGGAGGTGGCGGCCCTGCTGGACGACGTGCGCCTGCACGAGTTCACCGGCGGCGAGCCGCCGACCCCGGACCAGCTGCGGGACAGGTACGCCCGGCAGGTCGCGGGGATCGGGCGGGGGTGGTTCAACTGGATCGTGCGGCACGACGGCGTGGTCGTGGGGACGGTGCAGGCGACGCTGGAGGCCGGGGTCGCCGAGGTGGCCTGGGTGGTCGGGACCGCGCACCAGGGTCGCGGGTACGCGGGCGAGGCGGCCGTCGGGATGGCCCGGTGGCTGCTGGCCCACGGGGTGCGAGGGCTGGTGGCGCACGTGCACCCGGAGCACCGCGCGTCCGCCGCGGTGGCGCGGCGGGTGGGGCTGGTCGCGTCCGACGTCGTGGTCGACGGCGAGGTGCGGTGGGTCAGCGCAGGGCGGTGACGCGGGCCAGGCGGTCGAGCCAGCGGGCCGTGGTGGGGGCGTCGGCGGCGCAGCGCTCGTGGACGTCGGGCAGCGGGGCCCTCGTCGGGACCGGCAGGTGGCCGTCCACCGGGCGCAGGGGGCTGGAGGTGACGTCGCCCTCCATGAGCGACAGGGTCGCGAGGCCGCACGCGTGGTCGAGGGACGGCAGGGCCGCCGCCAGGGCCAGGCCGGCCGCCAGACCGACGGAGGTCTCGACGGCCGAGGAGACGACGCACGGCAGGCCGGACGCCTCGGCGACCTTCAACGCCCGCCGCACGCCGCCCAGCGGCGCCACCTTGATCACGGCGATGTCGGCCGCGCCCGCCACGGCCACCTTCAGCGGGTCCTCGGCGCGGCGGATCGACTCGTCCGCGGCGATCGGCACGTCCACCCGGCGGCGGACCAGCGCCAGCTCCTCGATGGTGCGGCACGGCTGCTCGACGTACTCCAGGCCGCCCGCGGCCCGCTCCAGCGCCGAGATCGCCGCCACGGCCGCGTCCACGTCCCACGCCGCGTTCGCGTCGACCCTGATCCTGCCGCCGGGACCGAGCGCGTCGCGGACGGCGGCCACCCGGTCCAGGTCGGACGACAGCACCGCCCCCGGATCGGCCACCTTCACCTTCGCCGTGGTGCAGCCCGACGCCGCCACGATCTCGTGCGCGCGCTCCGGGGACACGACGGGAACCGTGCAGTTGACCGGGATCGACGTGCGCAGCGGCGCGGGCCAGTGCAGGCCCGCCGCCTCCTCCGCGCACTCCAGCCACGGCACGCACTCGGCGTCGGAGTAGTCGAGGAACGGGCAGAACTCGCCCCACCCGGCGGGCCCCTCGAACAGCACGCCCTCGCGCACGGTGATGCCCCGGAAGCGGTTGCGCATCGGGATCGCGTACACCCGGATCGAGGAGACGTCCACGACCCCATCCTGTCAAACCCGCCGCCGGCCGGCCCGGTGGCCGGACGGCGGCGGCGCGTCAGCCGACCTCGGGCAGCTTCGGGCCCAGCAGGTCGTCGGCGTCGACGATCTTGTACGCGTAGCCCTGCTCCGCGAGGAAGCGCTGGCGGTGGGCGGCGTAGTCGGTGTCCAGGGTGTCCCGCGAGACCACCGAGTAGAAGTGCGCCTGGCGGCCGTCACCCTTGGGGCGCAACAACCTCCCGAGCCGCTGGGCCTCCTCCTGCCGCGACCCGAAGGTGCCCGACACCTGCACGGCCACCGACGCCTCCGGCAGGTCGATGGAGAAGTTCGCGACCTTCGACACGACCAGGACGCGGATCTCGCCCTTGCGGAACGCGTCGAACAGCTCCTCGCGCTCCTTGTTCTTCGTGGACCCCTGGATGATCGGCGCGTCGAGCGCGGCGCCCAGGTCGTCGAGCTGGTCCAGGTACGCGCCGATGACGAGCGTCGGCTCGTCGGGGTGCTTGTCCAGGATCGCCTGGACGACGGGCATCTTCGTGTGGGCCGTGGAGCAGAGCTTGTACCGCTCCTCCGGTTCCGCCGTCGCGTACAGGAGCCGCTCGTTGTCGGTCAGCGTGACCCGCACCTCGGTGCACTCCGCGGGCGCGATCCAGCCCTGCGCCTCGATGTCGCGCCACGGCACGTCGTACCGCTTCGGACCGATGAGCGAGAACACGTCGCCCTCCTGGCCGTCCTCGCGCACCAGCGTCGCCGTCAGACCGAGGCGGCGCCGGGACTGGAGGTCCGCCGTCATGCGGAAGACGGGCGCGGGCAGCAGGTGCACCTCGTCGTAGACGATGAGGCCCCAGTCGCGCGAGTCGAACAGCTCCAGGTGCTTGTACTCGCCCTTGGACTTGCGGGTGACCACCTGGTAGGTGGCGATGGTGACCGGGCGGATCTCCTTGCGCTCGCCCGAGTACTCGCCGATCTCCTCCTCGGTCAACGACGTGCGCGCGATCAGCTCGCGCTTCCACTGCCTGCCCGCGACGGTGTTCGTCACGAGGATCAGCGTGGTCGCCTGCGCCTCGGCCATCGCCGCGGCACCGACCAGCGTCTTGCCCGCGCCGCAGGGCAGGACGACGACGCCGGAGCCGCCGGCCCAGAACGCCTGCGCGGCCAGCCGCTGGTAGTCGCGCAGCTTCCAGCCGTCCTCGGCCAGCGCGATCGGGTGCGCCTCGCCGTCGACGTAACCGGCCAGGTCCTCCGCGGGCCAGCCGATCTTCAGCAGCGCCTGCTTCAGCCTCCCGCGCTCGCTCGGGTGCACGACGATCGTGTCCTGGTCGATGCGCTCCCCGAGCATCGGCGCTATCTTCTTGTGCCGCAGCACTTCTTCGAGGACCGCTCGGTCCACCGTGCTGAGCACCAGGCCGTGGACCGGGTTGTTCGCGAGTTGCAGCCTGCCGAACCTGCTCATCGTGTCGACCACGTCGACGAGCAGCGGTTGGGGCACGGGGTAGCGCGAGAACCGCACCAGCGCGTCGACGACCTGCTCCGCGTCGTGTCCGGCGGCGCGGGCGTTCCACAGTGCGAGGGGGGTGACCCGGTAGGTGTGCACGTGCTCGGGCGCGCGCTCCAACTCCGCGAACGGGGCGATGGAGGTGCGAGCCTCGTCAGCGAGCGGGTGGTCGACCTCCAGCAGCAAGGTCTTGTCTGACTGGACGATCAACGGTCCGTCGGTCACGGGTGCCTGCTCCTGTCGATTGGCGTTCTGCCATTGTCACAACAACGCGCAAGTCGCAGGCAGTCCCGTGGCTCGTCGTGGCCGTGAGGCGACGCCCCGCACTCGGCGACGGTTTGGTAAAACTCTCCAAAACCAGCAATCGGGTGCCTACGTTCTGCTAGGTCCGGACACCCAAGGGACCTCCAGCAAAGGTGATCATGAGCAACGAGTCGACTCCCGACCCCAAGGCCGACGACGCGCCGAAGACCGCGCAACCGGCATCGGAAGCCGCCGCCACGCCCGCGCCCGCTCCGGACGAGGCGCCCGCTGCCAAGCCCGCCGCGAAGCGCGCACCCCGGCCCAGGAAGACCCCCGCCAAGCCCGCGACCGCGAGCACCGACGCCGCCGCCCCTGAGGCCGCGGCGGACGCGGCCCCGGCCAAGACCCCCGTCAAACGCGCCCCGAGGCCCAGGAAGACCGCGGTGAAGCCCGCCGTCGACCCGACCCCGGACGCCGCCGTCGACCCGACGGCGGCCCCCGCGGCCCCGATCGCCCCGGTGATCTCGGCCACCTCCGAGCCGGTGACCGAACCGGTCCCCGCTGCCGCCAAGCCCAAGCGGGCTCCTCGCAAGAAGGCCCCCACCGCGGCGGCGGCAGCGGCCGCCGCTCCGGTCACGGCGGCGGTGCCCGAGCCGGTCACCGAGCCCGTGCCGGTCCCCACGGCCGCCGAGACCGCCCCACCGGCCACGACCGAGGCCCCGACCCCGGTCGAGCCCGTCACGGCCGACGCCCCCGC
>NZ_DBNGPQ010000180.1:0-21743 GCF_057122925.1 Umezawaea sp.
CCTCACATGGCCCGGTAGTCCCGAGGCGAGAACCGAGGCCCGAACCGGGGCTTCCGGAACCCGGAAGCCTCCACGTACCGAACAGCGCGGTGCCGCTGGGGGGAGTACGGAGCCAACACCTCCGCCATCCCCTCGTCGTCCAGCGGCTTCCCCAGCAGCGCCCACCCCACCGCGGCCGGGATGTGGAAGTCCCCGAAGCTGACGGCGTCGGCATCCCCCCACGACCGCTGCGCCACCTCGGCGGCCGTCCACACCCCGATACCGGGGATCAACCGCAGCAGCTTCCGCCCGGCCTCCCCGCGCAGCTCCACGGCCCGCTCCAACCGGTGCGCCACCTGAGCGGCAGCGATCAGGGCACGTCGACGGGCGCTGTCCACCCCGGCCTTGTGCCACTCCCAGTCCGGGATCCCCAGAACCGCCCGAGGCGTCGGCCCGACCATCATCCCCACCGGGACCGGGCCCGGAGCGGGCGTCCCGAACCGGCGGCACAGCTCCCGGTACGACCGCCGCGCCTCGGTCCCGGTCACCTTCTGCTCCAGCACCGAGGGCAGCAGCACGTCCCACACGCGACCGGTCGACCCCAACCGCAGCCCCGGCTTCCGCCGACGGGTCTCCGAGATCAGCGGGTGGTGCCCCTCGAACCCGGAATCGTCGTCGTCGGCCCCCAGCAGCGCGGGCAGCCCGTCCAGCAGCCACGGACCACCGTCACCCCACGCCGTCGCCTCCACGGCCGCACCGGGTCGGCGGACGTGGAGCGTGCCGGGCCCGAGCGGGGTGTTGGCGGTGAGCCACACCGCGCCCGTCGCGTCCTGCTGGTAGGTCGGGTCGCCCGCTCCGCGGCGGAGCGGGCCCAGCACCGACCCGACGTCCAGCGGGAACGGGGGCGACCAGGTCCTAGACATCGGCGGAGAAGCGCACCCCCGCCTCGGGCAGCACGACGTCGGGCCACACGCGCGCCCCGCCGACCAGTTCGCAGCGGGCGCCGATGACCGCACCGTCGCCGATCACCGCGTCCCTGAGCACCGCCCCGGCCTGCACCAGCGCTCCGGCGCCGAGCACCGACCGCTCCACCACGGCCCCCTCGCCGACCACGGCGCCGTCGAACACCACGGACCCGGCCACGACCGCGCCCGCCGAGACGGTCGCGTTCGCGCCGATGGTCGTCCCCCCGGACAGCAGGGCGTCCTCGTGGACGTCGGCGCCGCCGAGCACGATCGCCTCACCGGGCTCCGAGGGCAGCGCCGACGACGGCGCGATGCCGCGCACGAGGTCCGCCGACCCCTGGACGAACGCCGCGGGCGTCCCCAGGTCCAACCAGTAGGTGGCGTCGACGTGGCCCTGCACCCGAGCGCCGCGCTCCAGCAGACCGGGGAACGTCTCCCGCTCCACGGACACCGGACGGCCCTCCGGGATCTCCAGCACGACCTCGCGGCGGAAGACGTAGCACCCCGCGTTGATCTGGTCGGTCGGCGGGTCCTCGGTCTTCTCCAGGAACGCCGTGACGCGCCCGTCCTCGTCGGTCGGCACGCAGCCGAACCGGCGCGGGTCGTCGACCTTGACCAGGTGCAGCGTGACGTCGGCCTCGGCGGTCCTGTGCGTTTCGACGATCCCGCGCAGGTCGACGCCGGACAGGATGTCGCCGTTGAACACCATCACGTCCCGCTCGCGCAGCTTGTGGGCGACGTTGCGGATGGCGCCCGCCGTGTCCAGCGGGACCTCCTCCACCACGTACTCCAGCTCCAGCCCGAGCTTCGCGCCGTCACCGAAGTAGTCCTGGAAGACCTCGGCCTTGTACGAGGTGCCGAGCACCACGTGGGTGATGCCGACGGCCCTGATCCGCGACAGCAGGTGCTCCAGGAACGGCACCCCCGCCGTCGGCAGCATCGGCTTGGGGGCGGACAGGGTCAGGGGGCGGAGTCGGGTTCCCTTGCCACCGACCAGAACAACCGCTTCCACGCCGTGCAGCTCCGACATGCCCGTTTTTCCTCCTCCACTAACACGCAACGACCGATTCGAATACTGTGGCAGACAGCATCCGATAGACGGGCAGTGGTCCCTGGCGGGCGCGTGTCAGAAATCGGGAACGCCGGCACCCCCAGCCGGCCCTAGGCAACGCAGGAGAGATCCGAATGGACCCCCGCGACCGGGCCGACGCGCTGCTTGCCCGTGCACGAGCACGTGGCGCCCACGTCGTCACGCCGGACAACATGACGTCGCCCATGGACTCGTCGGCGACCCAGCAGATCCCGCGGACCGTGGTGAACGCGGTCGACCCGCGCGAACTGGACCCGGAGTCGACGATGGTCATCTCCGCGCAGATGGCGTCCGGCGGTCGACGACCGCAGCAGCACCAGCCCCAGCAACCCCAACAACAGCAGCAGCAGTACCAGCAACAACAGCCGCAGCAGCACCAGCAGGCGCCCCAGCAGCAGCACTACCAGCAGCAACAGCAGCCGCAGAACCAGGCCGAACCCGTGCAGCGGGTCGGGCCCGGTCCGGTGCCGACGGTCCAGCAGACGCCCAGCGGGCGGCCGAGCCTGACCCAGCGGCTCAGCGGCGACCAGCCGCCACCGCCGGGCCTGGCCCAGCGGCTCAGCGGCGACGCGTGACGAGCTTCAACCTCAGCCCGAGCCCGAGCCGGACGGCGAGCAGCACCGGGGCCCACAGCGGGCCCCGGTGGCGGTCGGCCAGGTAGCGGTAGGCGCTGCTGTGGTGCGCGGCGAGCATCCGCGCGGACGCGCCCGAGGTCGAGTGGCCGCCGATGTGGACGACCTCGGCGTCCGGCACGTACACGTTGAGCCAGCCCGCGCGGCCCACCCGGTCGCCGAGGTCGACGTCCTCGAAGTACATGAAGTAGCGCGCGTCGAAGCCGTCGACCGAGTCGAAGGCCTCGCGGCGCATGAGCAGGCACGAACCGGACAGCCAGCCCGCGGGCCGCTCGGTGATCTCGGTCTTCTCCTGCCGGTACTCGCGGGTCCACGGGTTCGCGGGCCAGACCTTGCCGAACACGGCGTGGCCGAGACCGCGGCCGAGTGACGGCAGCAGCCTCGCCGACGGGTAGACCTCGCCGGTGGTCTCGCGGATCAGCGGGCCGAACGCGCCGCCCCTCGGCCAGCGCTTCGCGGCTTCGAGGAGCTTGTCCAGCGACCCCTCCGCCCACTCGACGTCCGGGTTGGCCAGGACGACCCAGCCGACGTCGTCGGGCAGCGAGGCGACGCCGCGGTTGAGGGCGCCGCCGTAGCCGAGGTTGCCGCCCGTGGGCAGGAAGGTGACGTCGTCGCGTTCGGCGGCGGCGCGTTCCGGCTCGCCGTCCTTCGACCCGTTGTCCGCCAGCACGACGCGGACCGGCAGCGTCGTGGCCTTCGCGAGCGTGTCGAGGAAGCGGTCGAGCGTCTCACCCGGTGAGTAGGTGACGGTCACCGCCGCCAGTGCGTCGCCGTAGCGCGTGGGTTCGGTCACGCGCCACATTGTGCACCGTCGGCCGCGGTGGACGTGGTGCGCCACCGCACGCCCCCGCCGCGCGGGGACCGACCCGCCCACGGGCGAGCTCGGGCCAGGTGGGTCGTGGTGTTCTGGCCGCTGTTCACCACGACGTGCGCGATGGCGCTGGTGCCGAGCTGGTCGCCGTGGTCGCGGATCAGCCGGGTGGCGGGGTCCGGGTAGTCGTTCGCGCAACCCGCGTTGTGGTGGGCCCGGATCTCCCCGTTCCGCGGATCCGGCGCGTTGACGTAGGTGACCGCGTCCGCGAAGCCCTCCGCCCGGCCCCGGCTCCGGACCAGACGACAGGCGGGTCGTGACCGGGGGCTAGCGGCCCCGCCGGTGCACGTGGTGCGCGCGGGAGTAGGCGAGCCGGTGCCGGGCGGCGCTGGCCGACCAGGTGAAGGCCTTCGCCCTGACCTGGGCGTCGGCGGCCAGGTCGGCGCGCCGGGCCGGGTCGTCGAGGAGTCCGGCGATGCCCGCGGCGATGTCGCCCGCGCCGACGCCGCAGTACGCCACCGCGTCGCCGCCGACCTCCGGCAGGCTGAGCCGCCGGGTGGTGAGCACGGCCGCGCCGCACGCCATCGCCTCCAGCACCGGCAGGCCGAAACCCTCGCCGAGGCTCGGGTAGGCGACCAGCTCGGCGCCCCCGAGGAACCCGGCGAGCTGGTCGAACGGCAGGTAGCCCGCGCGGATCACCCTGATCCGGTGCGGCACCACGTCGAGCGCGCGCTCCACCTGGCTGTCCCAGCCCGGCTGCCCGGCGAGGATGAGCGCGGGCGGGTCGGGGCGGCCCACGCAGGCCTGGGCGAAGCCGCGGATGAGGGCGGGCACGTTCTTGCGGGGCTCCAGCGCGCCGAGGAACGCCACGTACGGCGTGTCACCGAGGCCGAGCGACCGGCGGACCACGGCCGTCTCGCCCGCCGACGGCGGGTGGAACCGATCGGTGTCCACGCCGTGCTGGGCGGTGTGCAGCGACCGGCGGTCGGCCCCGGCCACGCGCTCCAGCTCGGTCGCCGTCGCCTCGCTCGGCACGACGCACAGGGCGGCCCGCCGCAGGGACGCGCGCGTCCAGCCGCGGAAGAACCGGGCCTTCACCGAGGAGTGCAGGACGGGGTCGGTGAAGAACGTGGCGTCGTGCAGCGTCACGACCGTCGCGGCCCGGTTGGCCAGCGGCATCGTGTAGTGCGGGGAGTGCAGGACGTCCGCGCCGAGGCGCGTGACGATCCGCGGCAGCGTGGTCTGCTCCCACGTGAGGCGCGCGGTGCGGGTGGCGACCGACTCGGCCGCCACCAGGACCCGCGAGGTCGGCGCCATCCGGGTGTACAGATCGGCGTCGCGCGGCTGGCAGACGACGCTGAGCCGGGTTCCGTCCGCGGCCAGCGCGGCCACGAGCGAGTCGACGTACCGGCCGACCCCGCCCCGGTCGGAGGGAACCGCGGTGGCGTCGATCAACACGCTGGGTTCGACGATGGGCACGGGCTGAGACTAGTGCCGTCGACCAGGCGATCTACCGCGTGCCGCTCAAGTGACGCGCTGTGGATGGAGCCGGGTGTGGACCTCCCACGTCTCCCGCGCGGCCTTCTCCCAGGTGAACGCCTCCGCACGGCGCAGACCAGCGATTACCAGGCGAGCGGCGAGGGCTGGATCGTCCACAACGGACCTGATGGCCGATGTGAGCGCTCCCACATCGCCACGCGGTGTGACGACCCCCGCTCCACCGGCCACCTCCACCAGCGCGGGTGCGTCGGAGTGCACGACCGGGACGCCCGCCGCCATCGCCTCCAGCAGCGGCAGCCCGAAGCCCTCGGCCCGGCTGGGCACGACGAGCACGGCCGCGCGCCGCAGCACGTGGACCAGCTCGGCGTCCGGGAGACGGCCGAGGACCCGCACGTGCGGCGCGCGGGCGTCGACCTCGCCCCACCCGCGCGGACCGATCAGGAGGAGGGGGAGCCCCAGGCCCGCCGTCGCCTCGACCAGCGTCTCCAGGCCCTTGCGGGGCTCCAGCGTGCCGATGGCGAGCACGTACCGCTCGGGCAGCTCGACCGGCGACTCCTCCGGCCACGCCGTGACCCCGTGGCCGATCACGTGCACCGGGGCGGCGCCGGGCGCGTGGCGCGCGAGGTCGTCGGCCACGGCACGGGTGGGCACGACGATCGCGCCCGCCCTCGCCGTGGCGCGGGAGATCACCTTCCGGTGCCACGCGACCCCGCGCGCGGTCAGCGTTTCCGGGTGCGTCCACGGCACCGCGTCGTGCACCGTCACCACCACCCGGCCGCCGGGAGGGGCCAGCGGCGTCGGCGCGTGCACCGCGTCGCCACCCGGCCAGAACGGGATGCCGTGCTCCCAGGCCGCGATCAGGGCCCGGCGCGGCAGCGGCAGCACCTTCGGCCCCTCCACGCCGGGGACCACGGCCGCCTCGACGTCGCGGTGGCGGCTCACGGCACCGGTCACGGTCCACCCGGCGGGCGCGGTCGCGGCGAGCGCCGCGGCCAGCTCACGGGTGTACCGCCCGGTGCCGCCGGGGACGGGGGCGAGCAGCTGCTCGGTCAGCACAACGAGCTGGGGCACGTGCCGTACCGTCTCACGCCGTGTCCAGTCCCAGCACGGTGGTCGTGGTGACCTGGCGCGGGCGCGAGCACGTGACCGCGTGCCTCGACGCCCTCGCGGCCCAGCGGAGTCCACACCGGACACTCGTCGTGGACAACGCGTCCGACGACGGGACGGCCGAGCTGCTGGCCGCCCACCCGAGCAGGCCGGACGTCGTGCGGCTGCCCCGCAACCTCGGCTACGCGGGTGGCCTGGCGGCCGTGCTGGACCGGGTGGGCACGCCCTACGTGGCCTGGCTGAACGACGACGCGGCCCCCGACCCCCGGTGGCTGTCGTCGCTGGAGGAAGCCCTCGACGGCGACCCGCGGGTCGCCGCGGCCACCTCCTCGATGGTGCTCGCCGACGGCGCGACCCAGTCGGTCGGCGTGGCGCTGACGGCGGACGGTCACGGCGTGGACGTGGTGCTCGCGGGCCGGGAGGTGTTCGGCTTCTGCGGCGGGGCGGCGCTGCTGCGGACCGACGTCCTGCGGCGCGTGGGCGGCGTGCCCGCCGCGTTCTTCTGCTACTACGAGGACACCGACACGGCGTGGCGGCTGCGGCTGGCCGGGTACCGGGTGGTGTCCGTCGGCCCGGCGCGGGTCCGGCACCGGCACGGCGCCAGCACCCGGCCCGGCTCGGCCCCGTTCCACCGGTGGAACGAGCGCAACCGGCTGCTGATGCTGCTCCGGTGCGCCCCGGCGGCCGTCGCGCTGCGCGAGGTCGCCCGGTTCGCGGCCACCACGGCACTGCTCCCGTTCCGCTCGGCGGTGCCCGACGCGGCGAACTTCCGGGTCGGGCTGCGGCTGCGCGTCCTGGCCGAGGTGCTGCTCCGGACCCCGTCCGCGCTGGTCGCGCGCGCCGGGATCGGACGCCGGTCGACGGTCTCCCGAGGTGACGTGTGGCGCACCTGGGCGGGCCGGTAGCACCTTCGCCGCACGACACGCGCAGTGATGAGGCAGGCTTACCCCGCACAGCCGTCGTGGAGCGAGGAGAGTGATGGTGCTGCCCGTCGTATCCGTGGTCGTGGTGAACTACCGCGGCGCAGAGGACACCATCACGTGCCTGCGGGCGCTGGCGGACCTGTCCTACCCGGCGGACAAGGTCCAGGTCGTCGTCGTGGACAACGCCTCGGGCGACGGCAGCGCCGAGCGCATCCGGGCCGCCGTGCCGTCGGCGACCGTGGTCGAGTCCCCGACCAACCTGGGCTTCGCGGGCGGGTGCAACCTCGGTGTCGAGTCGGCGACCGGCTCGGTGCTCGCGTTCCTGAACAACGACGCCCGGCCGCACCCGGACTGGGTGCGCGCGGCCGTGCGGGTGCTCCAGGCCGAGCCGACGGTGGGCGCCGTGGCGAGCAAGGTGCTCGACTGGGACGGGACCGGCGTCGACTTCGTCGACGGCGGGCTGACCTGGTTCGGCATGGGCTACAAGCGGCACGCGGGCCAGCCGGACGACGGCAGCCACGACGCCCCGCGCGACGTCCTGTTCGGCACGGGCTCCGCGCTGTTCGTGCGCACCTCGGTCTACCAGGCGCTCGGCGGGTTCGACGAGCGGTTCTTCATGTTCTACGAGGACGTCGACCTCGGCTGGCGGATGAACCTGCGCGGCTGGCGGGTCCGCTACGAGCCCGCGTCGCTCGCGTTCCACAAGCACCACGCCTCGATGTCGTCGATCGACCACAGCCGCGAGCTGTACCTGCTGGAGCGCAACGCGCTCGCCGCGCTGTACAAGAACTTCTCCGACGACACGCTGGCCAGGGTGCTGCCCGCCGCGCTCGCGCTGGTGGTGCGCAGGGCGACGGCGCGCGGCGAGATCGACGCGACGCAGCTGGAGATCACCCGCAGACCCGCCGACGTGACCGAGGACGCCGCTCCCGTCCCGGTGGACCGCGAGGCGCTGGCCGGGTTCCTGGCGATCGACCAGTTCGTCGAGCTGATGCCGTCGCTGCTGGAGTCGCGCAAGGTCGAGCAGGCCGAGCGGGTCCGCAGCGACCGCGACCTGGTCCCGTTGATGCGCAAGGCGATGGAGCCCGCCTACCCGCTGCCCCGCTACCTCGCCGCGCACGACGTCCTGGTGGACGTCTTCGCCCTGGACGAGGTGTTCGGCAGGCCGCGGCGGATCCTGATCATCACCGGCGACGCGATCTCGGCG
Organism: Umezawaea sp.; assembly: GCF_057122925.1. Classification (NCBI taxonomy): domain Bacteria; kingdom Bacillati; phylum Actinomycetota; class Actinomycetes; order Pseudonocardiales; family Pseudonocardiaceae; genus Umezawaea; species Umezawaea sp. The sequence continues at coordinate 8,215 of NZ_DBNGPQ010000180.1, forward strand.
AAGATGGCGGGCCCGGCCATCCGGGCGTGGAACATGGCCGACGTGCTGGCGGACGAGCACGAGGTCAGGCTCGTCACGGTGAACCCGCTGTGCGCGCCGCCGGAGGCCCCGTTCACCGTCACCGGCTCCAAGCCGAGGGACCTCGCCCCGCACATCGGCTGGGCCGACGTGATCGTGCTCCAGGGCCACGTGCTGGAGATGGTCCCCGAGCTGAAGCGGACCGCGTCGACCAAGGTCGTCGTGTGCGACGTGTACGACCCCATGCACCTGGAGCTGCTGGAGCAGGGCAAGGACGCCACCGACGAGCAGCGGGCGCTGGACATCGTCGGCGTGACCCGCGTGCTGAACAACCAGTTGAAGCGCGGCGACTTCTTCCTCTGCGCGTCCGAGCGGCAGCGGCACTTCTGGCTCGGCCACCTCGCCGCGCTCGGCAGGCTCACGCCCACGCTCTACGACGACGACCCCACGGTCCGCTCGCTGCTGTCCGTGGTCCCGTTCGGCCTGCCGGGCAAGCCGCCGCAGCGCACGGGGCCCGCGATCAAGGACGTCGTGCCGGGCATCGCGAGCACCGACAAGGTCGTGCTCTGGGCCGGTGGCGTCTACAGCTGGTTCGACCCGCTGACCCTGATCCACGCCGTGCACCGGCTGCGGGACGACCACCCCGACCTGAAGCTGTTCTTCCTCGGCATGAAGCACCCGAACCCCGAGGTGCCGGACATGGACGTCGCGGGCCAGACCCGCGCCCTGGCCGCCCGGCTCGACCTCGTGGGCTCCTCGGTGTTCTTCAACGAGACCTGGGTGCCCTACCACGACCGGCAGAACTGGCTGCTGGACGCGGACTGCGGCGTCACCACCCACTACGAGCACGTCGAGACCACGTTCGCCTTCCGCACCAGGGTGCTGGACTACCTGTGGTCGGGGCTGCCGATCGTCACCACGGACGGCGACTCGTTCGCCGAACTCGTGGAGCGCGAGCGGCTGGGCGTCGTGGTCCGCTCCGAGGACCCGGACGAGCTGGCCCGCGCCCTGGAGAAGGTGCTCTACGACGAGGAGTTCGCCGCGGGCTGCCGCGAGCGGATCGCCGTGGTGCGCGAGCGCTTCACCTGGGAGACCGTGCTCGCCCCGCTGGTCGAGTTCTGCCGCAACCCCCGGCCCGCGGCCGACCGGCTGTCCGGCGGGGCGCCGCTCGTCCGCAACACGCCGTTGACCACGACCGCGAAGGTGCGCCGCGACGTCAAGCTCGTCCGCGAATACCTCGACCAGGGAGGACCGACGGAATTGGCGAAGCGCGCGACCGGCCGGGTCTTGAAGAAGCTGCGCGGCGGCGCACATGGGTGAAGCGCTGCGCGTGCTCCTGGACGGCACCCCGCTGCTGGGGCACCGCACCGGCATCGGCCGCTACACCTCCGCGCTGGCCGAGGAACTGGCGTCCATGCCGGACGAGGTCGACGTGCGCGCGGTCGCGTTCACCCTGCGCGGCTGGCGCGCGCTGCGCACGGTCCTGCCGCACGGCGTCCAGGCCCGCGGCCTGCCCGTGTCCGCGCGGCTGCTCCGCCAGTGCTGGCTGCGCGTCCCGTTCCCGCCGGTCGAGCTGCTGGCCGGGGTCACGGACGTCATGCACGCCACCAACTTCGTGCTGCCGCCGACGATCAGGGCAGGCGGGGTCGTGACCATCCACGACCTGGCGTTCCTGGCGTCGCCGGGTGACCTGCCGCCGTCCGACGCGCGCCTGCCGGAGCTGGTCCGCCAGTCAGCCCAGCGCGCCGACGTGGTGTGCACGCCGACCGAGGCGGTCGCCGACACGGTCGAGGAGCGCCTCGGCGTCGGGCGGGACCGGATCGTGGTCACGCCGCTGGGCGTCGACCCGGCGTGGTTCGCCTCGCGCCCCCCGAACGACGCCCTGCGCGCCCGGCTGGGCCTGCCGTCGCAGTACGTGCTGTTCGTCGGCGCGGGCGGTCCCCGCAAGGGGCTGGAGACGCTGCTGAGGGCCCACGCCAACGACACGTCACTGCCACCGCTGGTGCTGGCGGGCCCCCGTCAGTCCGGAGTGGACGGACGGGTGATCCGCACCGGCTACCTGGCCGACGTCGACCTGCGCAGCGTCGTCGCGGGCGCGTCCGCGCTGGTGCTGCCGTCGCGCGACGAGGGCTTCGGCCTGCCCGTGCTGGAAGCGCTTGCCTGCAACGTGCCGGTCGTCTGCTCCGACGTGCCCGCCCTGCGCGAGGTCGCGGGCGGCCACGCCCTGCTGACCCCGGTCGGCGACGCGGACGCGCTGGCGCACGCCCTGTTCGAAGCCGTCGAGACCCCGCCCACCCCGGTCGCGCAGGCGGCCCGCAGGACCCACGCGGCCGAGTACACGTGGCGGCGCTGCGCGGAGGCCACCCTGGTGGCGTACCACCGGGCGGCGGGCAGGTGACGGGCTGACGGCCACCCGCGCCGGTGCGGGTGGCTCGGTGGCCGGGAGGCTGACCTAGCGCCGGGGCGACTGGTCGTCCGCGTCGTCGCGCGGACCGGTGAGCGTGTTCCACGAGACCTGCCGGGACCCGGTCACGGCGGCGACGCAGCGCAGGAACCGGCGGCGGTCGCCGTCCTGGCCGCGGGTGGACGGTGCGGGGATGCGCCCGTGGTCGGACATCTGAAAAGGTTCTCCCAAGCGCGCAGCGTTATCCAGTCCTCCGGTGCGTCACCACCCCAACGGCCCAAGCCTCGGCCGTTTGCGACGGGGGTCGTTCACTGAGAGCATCCATTCCGCCTCGTCGACTAGCGAAGAGAAGGCCAACGAGATGAGCTTCAACGCCGTGTGGTCCGTCCAGGACGCCGACGAGTCCGGTGAGCAGATGACCGTGACGACCCCCGAGGAGGTCGACGCGCTGCTCGCCAGGCTGGCCGAGCCCGGCGCGGGCGCCGCGGTGATCGAGCACGAGGAGCGCGCGCTCATCCCCGACGCCGAGGGCCTGCTGGGCGCGCCCGGCGAGGTGAAGATCCCGGACCACGACGTGGCCGCCGCGGTGAGCAGCGGTTACGGGTACCTGACGTACGCGGACCCCGACCAGGACTACTCGACCCTGATCGGCGAGGAGGCGTCGCCGGTCTACGCGTCGGAGTACGTCGACTACCCGGCGGGCAGCGGGGTCCAGGTGGGGCTGCTGGCCGCGGCGCTGAAGGAGTTCCTGCTCACCGCGCAGCGGCCCGCGTGCGTGCGGTGGCAGGACGCCTAGGAGACGAGCGACGGGCGTTCCACGTCCCAGCGGGAGTTGCCGAAGGCCCGGATGCCGGAGACCAGGCGGTCCACGTCGGCCTCCGGGCGGACGACGAGCCGGACGAACTGGCCGCTCATGCCCAGCTTGTTGCCGCACTCGCGGATGAAGATCTGCTGCTTGTGCAGCAGGTAGTCGCGCAGCTCGACGCCGTCGACGTCGGGGGCGAGCTTCACCAGCAGGAAGTTCGCCTGCGACGGGTACACCTGGAGCTCGGACAGCCGGGACAGCTCCATGCCCATGCGGTAGCGGTCCATCGACAGCTTGACGAGGCTCTCGCCGTACTCGTCGAGGTGGTCGCCGAGCATGAACACGAACGCCTCGGCGAGCGAGTTGAGGTTCCACTTGGGCAGCGTGGCGGCCATGCGCTTGGCCAGCGCCGGGTTCGCGACGAGGTAGCCGAAGCGGACGCCGTGCAGGCCGAAGTTCTTGCCGAGGCTCTTGAGCACCACGACGTTCGGCCTGATCATGGCCTCGCTGACGACGGACGGGTTGCGCTCGACCTCGACGAAGTCGATGAACGACTCGTCGATGACGACCAGGTCGAGGTCGGCCAGCTCGTCCATGAACCGGATGATCTCCCGGCGGGGCAGGTAGCCGCCGTCGGGGTTGTTCGGGTTGCACAGCACCGCGACCTTCGAGCCCCTGGCGCGGATGAACTTCAGGTAGGCGTCGATGTTGAGCTCGAAGCCCTCGCTCTCCTGGAGCGGGAACATGTCGACGCGCTTGCCCGTCTCCATGGGCTGATCGGTCCACCGGCCGAACGTGGGGATCGGGATCGCCACGCTCTCCTCGACCCACAGGTGGTCGATCCAGGTGATGATCTCGGTGGAGCCGTTCGACATCGCGATCGTGGCGGGGTTCAGCCGGAGCGTCCTGGCGAGCTGACCGGCGATGGCGTCGGTGCCGCTCGGGTAGAACTTGAGGATGCCCTCCAGGTTGTTCGCCAGCGCGGCGAACATCTGCGGCGTCGGGAAGTACGGGTTGCAGGGGATGCAGAAGTCGACCATGTGCTGTGCGCCGTCCCCCAGCTTGCGGGACAGTTCGAAGAAGGACGGGCTGTGCGCGGTCTTGCCGAACACATCCGAGTCCACACCATGGCGCACGTGACCACTCCCCTGCTCGACGGCTGAAGCCGGTTACAGGTGGGCATACGTGCGGACCGTTCGGCCGGTTCACGGTGTGGTCCCGGACGGGTCCCGGCTAGGTCGCGGCCGTTCCGAGCAGGCCCGCGCCGACCGCGGCCGACAGCGCGTCCCGCCACGGGCGCAGCGGGGTGAGCCCGGCCCGCTCCCACGACGCCCCGGACAGCACCGAGTACGCCGGGCGCGGGGCCGGGCGGGGGTACTCGGTCGACGGGCACGGCCGCACGCGGGCCGGGTCGGCGCCCAGCTCCTCGAAGATGGCGCGGGTGAAGTCGTACCAGGTGGTCTCGCCGCCGCCGGTGCCGTGCAGCACGCGGCCCTGCGGTTCGCGCCTGGACGTGACGAGGTCGGCGAGTTCGACGAGCCCGGTGGCGAGGTCTCGGGTCCACGTCGGCGAGCCGCGCTGGTCGTCCACAACGGACACCGTGTCGCGGTCCTTCTCCAAGCGCGCCATGGTCTTCACGAAGTTGCCGCCCGAAGCGCCGTAGGCCCACGCGGTGCGCACGACCCAGGATCGGCGCCACGCGGCGAGGACCTTCTCCTCGCCCGCGAGCTTGGTCCGCCCGTAGGCCGAGCGCGGCCCGGTGGCGTCGGACGGCTCGTAGGGCCGGGTGGCGTCGCCGGGGAACACGTAGTCGGTGGACACGTGCAGCAGCGGCACGTCGTGCCGGGCGCACTCGACGGCGAGGAGTTCGGGGCCGAGGGCGTTCACCGCGAACGCGCGGTCCTCATCGGTCTCCGCCCGGTCGACGGCGGTGTACGCGGCGGAGTTGACGACCACGGGGCGCAGCCCGGCGTCGCGGGCGCTCGCGGCGAAGCCCGCCACGGCGTCGGCGACGCACCCGGCGTCGGTGATGTCCAGCTCGGCCGAGGAGGGCGCGTGCGCGAGCCCGTCGAGCGGGGTGGCCGCGACGAGGTCGTGGCCGAGCTGGCCGCGACCGCCGGGCACCAGGAGTGCGAGCGCCATCAGCCGTTCGCCCGAGCCTTGAGCTTCTCCCACCACGGGCGGTTGTCGCGGTACCACTTCACGGTGCTCGCGAGGCCCTCGGCGAAGTCGACCTGCGGCGCGTACCCCAGCTCGGTGCTGATCTTGGTGATGTCGACCGAGTAGCGGCGGTCGTGGCCCTTGCGGTCGGTCACCATCTCGACCGACGACCAGTCGGCGCCCATCGCGTCCAGCAGCAGCTCGGTCAGCTCGCGGTTCGTCAGCTCGGTGCCGCCGCCGATGTTGTAGACCTCACCGGGACGACCGGCCTCGGCGACGAGCTGGATGCCGCGGCAGTGATCGGCCACGTGCAGCCAGTCACGGACGTTGAGGCCGTCGCCGTAGAGCGGCACCTTCCCGCCGTCCATCAGGTTCGTGACGAACAGCGGCAGCACCTTCTCCGGGAACTGGTACGGACCGTAGTTGTTCGAACACCGGGTGATGCAGACCGGCAGTCCGTGCGTGCGGTGGAACGCCCGCACCAGCAGGTCCGAGGACGCCTTGGAGGCGGAGTACGGCGAATTCGGCTCCAGCGGGTGGGTCTCGGGCCAGGAGCCCTCGTCGATGGACCCGTAGACCTCGTCGGTGGAGACGTGGACGAACTTGCCGACACCGGCGTCCAGCGCGCCCTGCAACAGGGTCTGGGTGCCGAGCACGTTGGTGAGCACGAAGTCCGCGGACCCGGTGATCGAACGGTCCACATGCGACTCGGCGGCGAAGTGCACGACGACGTCGACGCCCCGCACGACCTCACCGACGGTGGCGGGGTCGCAGATGTCGCCCTGGACGAACCGGTAGCGGGGGCTGTCGGCGACGGGCGCGAGGTTGTCCTCGTTGCCCGCGTAGGTCAGCTTGTCGAGCACCACGACCTCGGCGTCGGAGAAGGCGGGGTACGACCCGCCCACGACCTCCCGGACGTAGTGGGAGCCGATGAAACCGGCCCCGCCTGTTACCAGAACGCGCATGTCCAAGTCCTTTACACCCGTGTAACCGCCGCAGTGAGTCACCTAGTAAAGCGTGCAACCCACCAGGTTGTTACAGCGTCTCCCGTATAAGAGGAACTACCAGCGCTCATGGCACCTGGCCCACTAATCTTTGCTGAGAGCACCACGCACGGGGGAGGCACCACTCGTGGAGGGCAGACCGCCACTGGCGAGCGAGCAACCAGGACCTATTCGGGTCGAAGCGAACGCCGCACGCCGGCGTTCGACCACGCTCCGAGCACTTCTCATCACGGGGCGTTCCTTCCTGGCACTGCTGTCCGCCGCTGTGATGGTGGTCACCTGGTACGGCTGGAACTTCCTGCGCAACCTGGACCAGGGCACGACGACGACCGACGTGATCTCCGCCCAGATGGGCGAGGAGCCGGGCGGCGTCGGGCGCAAGCCGCTGGACGGCGCGGTCGACATCCTGCTGGTCGGCATCGACAGCCGCGTCGACATGCAGGGCAACCCGCTGGCGCCCGAGGTGCTCGACCTCCTCAGCGGTGGCGTCGCCGACGGCGAGATGAACACCGACACGATGATCCTGGTGCACATCCCGGTCGACGGCACCCGCGCGCGGGCGTTCTCGTTCCCGCGCGACTCCTACGTCGAGATCGCGGACGGCTTCGGCAAGCACAAGCTGAACTCCGCGTTCGCCCGGCAGAAGAACACCGTCGCGGAGGAGCTCGCCGCGCAGGGCGCGGACCAGGCCAAGATCAACGTCGAGTCCACGACCGCGGGCCGCAAGACGCTCATCAAGACCATCGAGAACCTCACCGGCGGCGCCGTCACCATCGACCGGTACGCCGAGGTGAACCTGGCGAGCTTCTACGAGGTCACCAAGGCCATCGGCGGCGTCGAGGTCTGCGTGAACCAGGCCACCAGCGACTACAAGTCCGGCGCGAACTTCGTCGCGGGCCCGCAGACGATCGAGGGCGCGCTGGCGCTGTCGTTCGTGCGGCAGCGCGAGGGCCTGCCCGGCGGCGACCTCGACCGCATCGCCCGGCAGCAGGCGTTCATCGGCGCGCTGGCGAAGAAGGTCCTGTCGACCGGCATGCTCACCGACATCGACCAGCTCGACGCGCTCGTCGCTGCCGTGCAGAAGTCCGTGGTGCTGAGCGCGGGCTGGGACATCACGACGTTCGCCGAGCAGATGCAGGGCCTGGTGAGCGGCAACATCGAGTTCCGCACGATCCCGGTCGGCGACACCATGGACACCTACGGTGACGGCAACGTGCTCCAGGTCGACCCGGTGAAGGTGAAGAACTTCATCAAGAACCTGGCGGGCGACGAGAGCTCGGCGCCCAGCACCTCGGCGTCGAACACCCCGGTCACCCCGAACGACAGGGTGACCGTGCAGGTGTACAACGCGTCGGGGATCGCGAAGCTCGCGGCGACCGTGCTGGAGACGTTGGTGGGCAAGGGTTATCAGCGCGGCCAGGCGCTCTCGGCCCCGACGTTCCTCGACTCGACGGTGATCCGCTACGCGCCCGGCGACAAGGCCGTCGCGGAGAAGCTCTCGAAGGAGTTCGGCGGCGCGACCGTCGAGGAGGACGATTCGCTGACCAGGAACCAGGTCTCGATCTACGTCGGCGCGGACTACAACCCCGTCGAGGACCGGTCGGACCCCGCGGGCACGCCCGGCACGTCGGTCCCCGGCTCGCCGACCTCCTCGGCCCCTCCCGCCATCACCGCCGGTGGGCTCGCCTGCGTGAACTGAGCCTCTGCTCGGCGACGTGAACTGAGCCTCTGTTCGGTGAAGAAGTCCACGTGAGGGGTCATCCGCTGGTTAGCCTTGACGTTCACCCCTGTCACGACCGAGGAGGACGTCTTGAGGTCTGCCCTGACCGTGACGGTGCGCGTGCTGATCGCCCTGCTGTCGGCGACCGTGCTCGCGGGCTCGGGGTACGGCTGGGCCACCTTGAAGCGGGTGCAGGAGAGCGTCAACACCACCGACGTGCTCGCCGACCTCTCGACCGTGCCGAACTCCCCGCCGGTGCTGGACGGCGCGACGGACATCCTGCTCGTCGGCAGCGACAGCCGCACCGACGCGCAGGGGAACCCGCTGCCCGCCGACGTGCTGCGCCAGTTGCGCACGGAGGCGTCCGACGGCCTGAACACCGACACGATCATCGTGCTGCGCGTCCCCCACGACGGCGGGAAGGCCACGGCCATCTCGATCCCGCGCGACACCTACGTGCCGATCCCCGGCGTCGGCGAGGACAAGATCAACGGGGCGTACGGCCTGACGAAGTACGCCACCGTGCGGCGGCTGGAGAACGAGGGCGTCGGCGACCGGTCCGAGCGCGAGAAGCAGGGCGACCAGGCCGGTCGGCGCGCGCTCATCCAGGTCGTGCAGGAGCTGACCGGGATCCGCGTCGACCACTACGCGGAGATCAACCTCTACGGCTTCTACCTGCTCACCCAGGTCATCGGCGGCGTCGAGGTGTGCCTGAACGCGGGCACCAGCGACCCGGCGTCCGGCGCGAACTTCAGGGCGGGCCGTCAGCGGGTCAACGGGGGCGACGCGCTGGCGTTCGTGCGGCAGCGCAACCTGCCCGGCGGCGACCTCGGGCGGATCCGGCGGCAGCAGGTGTTCCTGTCCGCCGCCGTCTCGGAGCTGCTGTCCGCGGGCACGTTCACCGACCAGGCCAAGCTCACCGGGCTGCTGGACGCGGTCACCAAGTCGATCGTGGTGGACGAGGGGCTCGACCTCGTCACGCTCGCCCAGCAGGCCAGGGGCGTCGCGGGCGGGGCCGTCGAGTTCGCCACCATCCCGGTGGTCGACGTCAACGCCGTGAGCGACAAGGGCCAGAGCATCGTGCGGGTCGACGTGGCCGCCGTGAAGGCCTTCGTCGGGCAGCTGCTCGGCTCCACGCTGGTGCCCGGCACACCGAGCACGACGCCGAGCACGCCCCCGAGCCCGACGCAGCGGATGGCGGGTGGCAAGGTGGTCGGTCTGGACGGCGCGCACCGCGTCGTCCAGCCGGAAGTGCCTTGCGTCGACTAGGAGATGCACCACTGTGAGCGTCACCGAAGCTCTGTTCGCGCCGCTGCTGGCCGCCGGGCCTGGGCGACCGCTGATCACCCACTACGACGACGCGGACGGCTCGCGGGTCGAGCTGTCGCGCGCGACCATCGCCAACTGGGCCGCCAAGACGGCGAACTGGCTGCGCGACGAGCACGACGTCGAGCCCGGTGACCGGGTCGCCGTGCTGCTGCCCGCGCACTGGCAGACCGCGGGCGTGCTGCTCGGGGCCTGGTGGTGCGGCGCGACCGTGACCGACGACCCGAACGGCGCCAAGGTCGCGTTCGTCGCGCCCGGCGGCACCGCTCCGGGCGCCGACGTGGTCGCCGTCGCCTCGCTGCACCCGATGGGCCTCGGCCTGCGCGGCCAGGAGCTGGGCGGCGCGGTCGACTTCCTCGACGACGTCCGCGTGTACGGCGACGACTTCACGCCCTACGCGCCGACGCCCGGCACCACACCCGCCCTCGGTGCGTCCACCGTGGACGACATCGTCGCCGAAGCCCGCAGCCGCGCGGAGATGCTGGGCATCGGCCTCGACACCCGCGTGCTGTCCACTGTGGAGTGGGACCAGCCGGACGGGTTGCTCAACGGTCTGCTCGCCGTGCTCGCGGGCGGCGCTTCCCTGGTGCAGTGCAGCAACCTGAACGCGGACCTGCTGCCCGCCAGGCGGATCAGCGAGAAGACCACCGTGGAACTGGGCGGCGCGGCCTAGGCTCCACGTCGTTTTCCCGCCGGACAAAGGGGTTCGGCTCGGTCAGGCTGAGGTCATGAACGAGATCGAGGGCAAGGTCGCACTGGTCACCGGCGGCAGCCGAGGCATCGGCGCCGCGGTGGCCGTGCGGTTGGCGCGGCAGGGCGCCGACGTGGTGCTCACCTACGAGACCGACAAGGACAGCGCCGCCGCCGTGGTCGGCCGCATCGAGGCCGCGGGCCGCCGCGGACTGGCCGTGCGGACGGACAGCGGCGACGTCGACGCCGTGACGGGCGTGGTGGAGCGGACGGTCGAGGAGTTCGGCCGGATCGACGTCCTCGTCAACAACGCGGCCGTGTTCATCTTCGGCCCGGTGGAGGACATGGGGCCCGAGGAGTTCGACCGCACGGTGGCGGTGAACGTGCGGGCGCCGTTCGTGGCGGCGCGGGCTGCCGCGGCGCACATGCGGGACGGCGGGCGGATCATCAGCATCGGCAGCAACATGGCCGAGCGGGCGGCGTTCCCCGGCTTCAGCCTGTACGCCATGAGCAAGACGGCGCTCGTCGGGCTGACCAAGGGCCTGGCGCGGGAACTGGGGCCGAGGGGCATCACGGTGAACCTCGTCCACCCCGGCCCGACCGACACCGCCGCGAACCCGGCCGACGGCCCGATGGCCGACGAGATCCGGAGCTTCACGGCGCTGGGCCACTACGCCACGGCGGACGACATCGCCGCCACCATCGCCCACCTGGCCGGGCCGGACTCCCGGTACACGACCGGCGCGGTGATCAACGTGGACGGCGGTTTCGCGGCCTAGTGCGCTGACCCCCACCGGGTTTCGCCCTGAACCGCGCGAAACCCGGTGAGGAGCGCGGCCACCGCGCTAGTCGTGCTGCCGCTTGGCGTACCCGCGCGTCACGACGATGAGCACCGCGACCACGAGCACGGTCAGCAGCGGTGAACCGACCACCATCACGTCGACCGGCAGCGTGTACGCCAGCGGCACCCGCACCGCGGCGTCGAACAGCAGACCCGCGCCCCACAGGAGCGTGGCGAAGCGGACCGTGCGCCGCACCGCGGGCGACTCGCGGTACCGCTCCTCGACGGCGGGCGCGGTCTTCGCCACGAACGCCAGCAGCAGCGGTCTGCGGGCGAGCAGCGACCCGAGGAACACCAGGCCCAGCACGAGGCTGATCAGCGAGTCCTTGGCGATCACGAACCGCGCGTCGCCCGTGAGGAACAGGGTCAGCAGCCCGAGGGCGAACAGCCCGAGCACGAGCGCCGCGACCCCGTCGACCCGACGGCTCCGCACGACCCCGACCAGCAGCAGGAGGCCGGACACCGCCCCGCCCGCGGCCAGCGCGACCCAGTCGTCGACGCCGAGGTGGCGCAGCAGGTAGTAGCCGCCGAGGGGCAGGGCGAGGTCGGTCAGGAGGGTCGGCAGCAGCGACCTGATCCGGCTGTCCATGGGCCTGGACGGTAGCCGTGGGGGCGTCGAGGGCCCCCACGGCGTCGTCTCAGGCGGGGACCGGCTCCCGCGTGCGGGACTTCCGGAGGACCTCGTCCACGGAGTACGCGCCGCCGTTGAACCCGAGCGCCAGCGCGGCCACCGCGAGCACCAGCACCAGCTGGTAGCCGTTGGGCGCCAGCATCCCGTGCTCCAGGTGCACCAGCACCAGCGCGCCCGCCATGTTCAGCGCCAGCAGCGAGCCCGCCACCGGCAGGGCCGCGCCGACCAGCAGCATCGCCCCGCCCACCAGCTCCACGACCGCCGCGAACCAGGCGGACGCCGTGGCGGCGGGGATGCCCATCTGCACGAACGACGCGGCCGTGCCGTCCATGCCGTACTCGAAGAACTTCTGCCAGCCGTGCGCGATGAACACCGCACCAACGCCCAGTCGCCCGATCAGTGCAGCCAAGTCCCGCACGCGCTCCATGCTCACTCTTCCCGTTGTTCGTTCGGATTTGAACGAGACTCTAGGGAATCCGAACACCGTTTCGAGTGGATCAGAGCTGTCGAAACGCTGTCAGAATTGGGCAAGCGTTTGCGCGCCGGGCAGAATTCGCCAGGCGGTGACGCTGCTCACCACCGGCCTGTCGGCGGCCGTGGCCCCACGCCCGCCGACGGACCGGACGTGGTCAGCCTTCAAGGAGCCTGTCGGCGATGGCCACGATCTCGTTGCCGTAGTTCGGCGAGGGCGCCCACTTCCCGCCCAGCTCCTCGAACTCCTCGACGCGGTACCTGCCCACCACGAACACCAGGCGGGGATCCACGACCAGGTGGCCCTCGACCAGGGCACCGGTGTAGGCGCGCAGGTGCTGGGCGTGCGCTTCGGCACCCACGGCCCAGTTCGCGAACATCGCGTGCGCGAGCGGGTTGTCGCCGTCGGTGACGCCCGGCACGACGTTGGGATGACGGATCTTGATGCCCGCCGTGTTGTAGAACTCCGGCCGCACCTTGCCGGTGAACGCACCGCCCGCGGTCTCCTTCAGGGACTGGGCGATCATCCCCACCGGGTCGACGGCGTACTTCACGGCGGCGGCCCAGAGCGCCGGGGCCATGCTCGTGACGAACAGGCCGTTCGCGCCCGCCGAGGGAAGTCGGGCTTGGATGGAATCGAGGGTGACGCCTACCGGGGGTGGGCCGAGGATGCGCATCGGAACTCCTCTCCTAGTCTGCGGAGCCTCCGATTCTCCTCCTGCACGCGGACCGGGAGACGCCGAAGGGCGTGACCCGGTGGGAGTCACGCCCTTCGACCCGGCAACCTCAGCCCTTCAGCAGCGCCCGCGACATCACGACGCGCTGGATCTGGTTGGTGCCCTCGTAGATCTGGGTGATCTTCGCGTCGCGCATCATCCGCTCGAGCGGGAAGTCGCGGGTGTAGCCGGCGCCGCCGAGCAGCTGGACCGCGTCGGTGGTCACCTGCATCGCGACGTCGGAGGCGTAGCACTTCGCGGCCGCCCCGAAGAACGGCAGGTCGGGGTCGCCCCGCTCGCTGCGCGCGGCCGCCGCGTACACGAGCTGGCGGGCCGCCTCCAGCGTCATCGCCATGTCGGCGAGCATGAACTGCACGCCCTGGAACTCCGCCACGGCCCGGCCGAACTGGCGGCGCTCCGCGACGTAGGCGAGCGCATGGTCCAGCGCCCCCTGGGCGATCCCGACGGCCTGGGCGCCGATGGTCACCCGGGTGTGGTCGAGGGTCCGCAGCGCAGTGCGCAGGCCGGTCCCGACCTCGCCGACGAGCCGGTCCCCCGGGATGCGGCAGCGGTCGAAGTGCAGCTCGCGGGTCGGCGACCCCTTGATCCCGAGCTTGTGCTCCGGCTCGCCGAAGGTGAACCCCTCGTCGCCGTCCTCGACGACGAACGCCGAGACGTTGCGGCCCCGCTCGCCGTCCGGGTCGGTCACCGCCATCACCGTGTAGAAGCGGCTGACGCCGGCG
>NZ_DBNGPQ010000181.1:0-41039 GCF_057122925.1 Umezawaea sp.
ATCATCGGGGGCATGCGCGTGGAGATTGGTCACGACGTCATCGACGGCACCGTCTCCAGCAGGCTCGACGACGCGCGCCGACGGCTCGCTGGCTGAGCCCGGGAACACCGAAGACAACTTGTAGATCCATCGCTTGACGCACCAGAGAGTAGGGACAAGGAAATGACGGAGCTTTCGATCCGTCCGGAGGAGATCCGGGACGCGCTGCAGCGCTTCGTGTCGGAGTACAAGCCCGAGACGGCCACGCGCGAAGAGGTCGGCACGGTCGCCGAGGCCGGTGACGGCATCGCCCGCGTCAACGGGCTTCCTTCGGCGATGGCCAACGAGCTGCTCGAGTTCGAGGACGGCACCTTCGGCCTCGCGCTGAACCTCGACACCCGCGAGATCGGTGTCGTGATCCTCGGTGACTTCGAGGGGATCGAGGAGGGACAGAGCGTCCGCCGCACGGGCGAGGTCCTCTCCGTCCCCGTGGGCGAGGGCTACCTCGGCCGCGTCGTCGACCCGCTGGGCAAGCCGATCGACGGCATGGGTGAGATCGAGACCGACGGTCGCCGTGCCCTCGAGCTCCAGGCCCCCGGCGTGATGATGCGCAAGTCGGTGCACGAGCCGCTCGCCACCGGCATCAAGGCGATCGACGCGATGACGCCCATCGGCCGTGGCCAGCGTCAGCTGGTCATCGGTGACCGTCAGACCGGCAAGACCGCCCTGGCCGTCGACACGATCATCAACCAGCGTGACAACTGGCGTTCGGGCGACCCGAAGAAGCAGGTCCGCTGCGTCTACGTCGCCATCGGTCAGAAGGGCTCGACCATCGCCTCCGTGCGTGGCGCCCTCGACGAGGCCGGCGCGCTGGAGTACACGACGATCATCGCGGCGCCCGCGTCCGACCCCGCCGGCTTCAAGTGGCTCGCGCCTTACACCGGCTCGGCGCTCGGCCAGCACTGGATGTACCAGGGCAAGCACGTCCTGATCGTGTTCGACGACCTGACCAAGCAGGCCGAGGCGTACCGCGCCATCTCCCTGCTGCTGCGCCGCCCGCCGGGCCGCGAGGCCTACCCCGGCGACGTCTTCTACTTGCACTCGCGCCTGCTGGAGCGTTGCGCGAAGCTGTCGGACGAGATGGGCGCGGGCTCGATGACGGGTCTCCCGATCATCGAGACCAAGGCGAACGACGTGTCGGCGTACATCCCGACCAACGTCATCTCGATCACCGACGGCCAGTGCTTCCTGGAGTCGGACCTCTTCAACGCCGGTGTGCGCCCGGCCGTCAACGTGGGTATCTCGGTCTCCCGCGTCGGTGGCTCCGCGCAGATCAAGGCGATGAAGGACGTGTCCGGCTCGCTGCGCCTCGACCTGTCGCAGTTCCGCGAGCTGGAGGCGTTCTCCGCCTTCGCCTCGGACCTCGACCCGGCGTCGCGCGCCCAGCTCGACCGCGGTGGTCGCCTGGTGGAGCTGCTCAAGCAGGGCCAGTACTCCCCGGTGCCCGTCGAGGAGCAGGTCGTCTCGATCTTCCTCGGCACCAAGGGCTACCTGGACTCGGTCCCGGTCGGCGACATCCGCCGCTTCGAGTCCGAGTACCTGGAGTACGTCCGGCGCAACAACGCGGACATCCTCTCGGGCATCCGCGAGACGAAGAAGTTGCCGGACGACGCCAAGCAGGCCATCGTTGACTCCGTCAACGCGTTCAAGCAGCAGTTCACCGCAACGGACGGTTCCTCGGTCGTTCCCGAGTCGCACGCCAAGGCGATGGACGCCGACAAGGTCGGACACGAGTCGGTGAAGGTCAACCGACCCGCTCCGGCGGAGAAGTGACGTAGGCCATGGCCGCACAGATTCGCGAGCTGCGCCAACGGATCCGCACGGTCAACTCGACCAAGAAGATCACGAAGGCGTACGAGCTCATCGCCACGTCGCGTCTCGCCAAGGCGCAGGGAAGGGTCGCCGCCTCGCGCCCCTACGCGGACGAGATCACTAACGTGCTCTCCGCGTTGGCCGAGGCCTCGGCGAACCTGGACCACCCGCTGCTGGTGGAACGCGAGAACCCCAAGCGCGCCGCTGTTCTGGTCGTGACGAGCGACAAGGGCATGTGCGGTGGCTACAACTCCAACGTGCTCAAGGCCGCGGAGGAGCTGATCGCCCTCCTGCGTTCGCAGGGCAAGGAGCCGGTGCTGTACGCCCTCGGCCGCAAGGCCGTCGGGTACTACAAGTTCCGCCAGCGCGACGTGGCGGAGGCGTGGACCGGCTTCTCGCAGACGCCGCTCTACGTCAACGCCGCCGAAGCGGGCGACGCGGTCGTGAACGCGTTCCTGGCCGGCATCGAGGGTGAGGGCGGTGTGGACGAGATCCACGTCGTCTACACCGAGTTCAAGTCGATGCTGAGCCAGTCGCCGGTCGCCAAGCGGATCGCGCCGATGGACGTCGAGTACGACGCCCGTCCGACCGGTCCGGTGGCGATCTACGACTTCGAGCCGGACGCGAAGACGCTCCTCGGCGCGTTGCTGCCGAAGTACGTCAAGACGCGGCTGTTCTCCGCGCTGCTGGAGTCGGCGGCGTCGGAGTCGGCCGCGCGGCGGACGGCGATGAAGGCCGCGACGGACAACGCGACCGAGCTCGTCAAGACGCTCAGCAGGCAGGCGAACGCGGCCCGTCAGGCCCAGATCACCCAGGAGATCAGCGAGATCGTCGGTGGCGCCTCCGCGCTTACCGGTGGCGCAGGAAGTGATGAGTGACATGAGTGCTACTGCCACCACCACCCGCACCGGCCGTGTGGTCCGGGTGATTGGTGCCGTGGTCGACGTGGAGTTCCCGCGCGGCGCGGTTCCCGAGTTGTTCAACGCCCTCAACGCGGACATCACGTTCGAGGCCGTTGCCAAGACGCTGACCCTGGAAGTCGCCCAGCACCTCGGCGACAACCTGGTCCGCACGATTTCGATGCAGCCGACCGACGGTCTGGTCCGCGGCGCGCCGGTGCGCGACACGGGCAAGGCCATCTCGGTGCCGGTGGGCGACGTGGTCAAGGGCCACGTGTTCAACGCCCTCGGCGACTGCCTCGACGAGCCCGGCCTCGGCCGGGACGGCGAGCAGTGGGGCATCCACCGCAAGGCGCCCGCCTTCGACCAGCTCGAGGGCAAGACCGAGATCCTGGAAACGGGCATCAAGGTCATCGACCTGCTGACCCCGTACGTCAAGGGCGGCAAGATCGGTCTGTTCGGCGGCGCGGGCGTGGGCAAGACGGTGCTCATCCAGGAGATGATCACCCGTATCGCCCGCGAGTTCTCCGGCACGTCCGTGTTCGCGGGCGTCGGCGAGCGCACCCGTGAGGGCACCGACCTCCTCCTGGAGATGGAGGAGATGGGCGTTCTCTCCGACACCGCGCTGGTGTTCGGTCAGATGGACGAGCCGCCGGGCACGCGCATGCGCGTCGCCCTGTCCGCGCTGACGATGGCGGAGTACTTCCGCGACGTCCAGGGCCAGGACGTGCTGCTGTTCATCGACAACATCTTCCGCTTCACCCAGGCGGGCTCCGAGGTCTCGACCCTCCTCGGCCGCATGCCGTCGGCCGTGGGCTACCAGCCCACCCTGGCCGACGAGATGGGTGAGTTGCAGGAGCGGATCACGTCGACCCGCGGCAAGTCGATCACCTCGCTCCAGGCGATCTACGTCCCCGCGGACGACTACACCGACCCCGCCCCGGCGACGACCTTCGCCCACCTGGACGCGACGACGGAACTCTCCCGTCCGATCTCCCAGAAGGGCATCTACCCCGCGGTGGACCCGCTGTCGTCCTCGTCTCGGATCCTCGAGCCGTCGATCGTCGGCGAGGAGCACTACCGCGTGGCGCAGGAGGTCAAGCGGATCCTCCAGAAGTACAAGGAACTCCAGGACATCATCGCCATCCTGGGCATGGACGAGCTGTCCGAGGAGGACAAGGTCCTCGTCGGTCGCGCCCGTCGCCTGGAGCGCTTCCTCGGCCAGAACTTCATCGTGGCCGAGAAGTTCACCGGTCAGCCCGGCTCGTTCGTGTCCATCAAGGACACCATCGAGGCGTTCGACCGCGTCTGCAAGGGCGAGTTCGACCACTACCCCGAGCAGGCGTTCTTCAGCTGCGGCGGTCTTGACGACGTCGAGGCCAACGCGAAGAAGCTCGCAGGCGAGTAGTTCTTCCGCTCCACCCGACAAGGCCACCCCCGTTCGCGGGGGTGGCCTTGTCGCTGTGCGCTCCGCTCAGGTCGGGGTGCCGCGCGACGGCGAGCGCACCGCGCTGGGCGCCCGCAGCGCGCGGGAGATCCCCCGCGCCGCCGCCCGGACGGCCGGCACGAGGCTCGCGACGTCGGTGCCCTCGTTCGGCACCACGATCGACACCGCCGCCACCACGCCGTCGTCGGGCCCCCGGATCGGTGCCGCGACGGACAGGGTGATCAGCTCGATCTGGCCGTCGCTGACCGCGTACCCCTCGCGGCGCACCCGTGCGAGCTTCTCCCGCAGCGCGGACGGCGTGCAGATCGTCTTGGGGGTGAACGTCCGCATCGGGCTGTGCAGGGCCAGCTCCTGGACGTCGGGCGGCGCGTGGGCGAGCATCGCGAGCCCCACCCCGGTCGCGTGGACGGGCAGCCTGCTGCCGATCCTGGTGACCACGTTGACGGCGTTGTGGGCCGAGATGCGCTCGACGTAGACCGCCTCCAGGCCGTCGCGCACGGCCAGCTGCACGTTCTCGTGCGTGACCTCGTACAGGTCCTCCAGGAAGGGCAGGGCGCGCTCCCGCAGGCCGAGGCTGCCCGGTGTGAGGGCCGCGAGCTCGAACAGCCGCAGGCCGACGTGGTAGCGGCCTTCGTCGTCCCGGTCCAGCGCACCCCACTCCACCAGCTCGTTCACCAGGCGGTGCGTGGTGCTCAGGGCCAGGCCCGCGCTGCGGCTCAGCTCGGACAGGTTCGCGGACGGTCGTTGCTCGGAGAAGACGCTCAGCAGGGTGAAGAGCCGCCCCGCGACGGACTTCGGTGTCGTCACCCGTCCAGGATGGCCTTCCGGTGAGTGGAAAGTCCACTCGCTGTGGACAGCGGACCCCCACCACGATGTCCCGGGTGCGTACCCAGGTCGGAATCATCGGAGCCGGACCCGCGGGACTGCTGCTGTCCCACCTGCTGCACCTCGAAGGCATCGACTCCGTCGTGCTGGAGGCCCGCAGCCGGGTCTACGTCGAGAGGCGGGTGCGGGCGGGCGTCGTCGAACAGCCCACCGCGGACCTGCTCAGGGAGGTCGGCCTCGCCGACCGGATGGACAGGGAGGGACTACCGCACCACGGGTTCTCGCTGCGGTTCGACCGCGAGGACCACCGCATCCCGATCACGGAGCTGACCGGGAGCACGATCACCGTCTACGGCCAGCAGGAGATCGTCAAGGACCTCATCGCGGCGAGGCTCGCGGCGGGCGGCGACATCCGGTTCGAGGTGTCCGGCGTGGCCGTGCACGACGTCGAGACGGACCGGCCGCGGATCACGTTCGACGGCGGCGAGCTGGAGTGCGACGTGGTCGCGGGCTGCGACGGCTTCCACGGCGTCTCCCGCGGCGCCATCCCGGACACCGTGCTCAGGACGTTCGAGCAGGTCTACCCGTTCGCGTGGCTCGGTCTGCTGGCCAAGGCCGAGCCGTCGCACGAGGAGCTGATCTACACCAGCCACGAGCGCGGGTTCGCGCTGCACAGCATGCGCTCGCCGGAGGTGACCCGGCTCTACCTCCAGGTCGAGCCGGACGAGCGCATCGAGGACTGGTCGGACGACCGCATCTGGGACGAGCTGCACCTGCGGCTGGAGACCGACGACGGCTTCGAGCTCCAGGAGGGGCCGGTGATCGAGAAGGGCATCACGCCGATGCGCGGCTTCGTCGCCGAGCCGATGCGGCACGGTCGGCTGTTCCTCGCGGGCGACGCCGCCCACATCGTGCCGCCCACCGGCGCCAAGGGGATGAACCTCGCCATCGCCGACGTGCTGGTGCTCTCCCGTGCGCTGTCCGCGTTGCTGAACAGGGGCGAGACCGACCTGGTCGAGTCCTATTCGGACACCTGCCTGCGCCGGGTGTGGCGCGCGCAGGGCTTCTCCAACCACATGACCACGATGCTGCACCGAACACCGGGCGCGGAGGACTACCACCACCGGCTCCAGCTCTCGCAACTGCGCTACACCGCGACGTCGTCCGCCGCTGCCACGAGCCTCGCGGAGAACTACGTCGGCCTGCCCTTCTGAGCACCGGAGGTCGCCATGTCCACCAACCGCTGGGTCCTGCCGCTGAGCTGGGCGGCGGTGCTGCTGGACGGGTTCGACCTCGTGGTGCTCGGCACCGTGCTGCCCGTGCTGCTCCAGGACGAGGTCTGGGGCCTCACGCCCGCGAGCGCGTCGATCGTCTCCACCGTCGGTCTGGTGGGCATGATGCTCGGCGCGCTCGCGATCGGCACGGTCACCGACGTCATCGGCAGGCGCAAGGCCCTCGTGCTCGCCGTGGCGAGCTTCTCGCTCTTCACGCTGCTGTGCGCGTTCTCCCCGTCGGTGCTCGCGTTCGGGCTGCTGCGGTTCCTCGCCGGGATCGGCCTCGGCGGCTGCCTGCCGACCGCCATCGCGCTGGTGAACGAGTTCTCCCACGTCGACCGCCGCGGCCGGTCGACCACGTTCATCATGACCGGCTACCACGTCGGCGCGGTCTTCACGGCCCTGCTGGGCATCGTGGTGATCCCGTCGTTCGGCTGGCGCGCCCTGTTCGTCATCGGCGCCGCGCCCGCGCTCGTCCTGGTGCCGCTGATGTGGCGCACCCTGCCCGAGTCGCGCGCCTTCGAACCCGCCCCCGTCAAGGACGTCATCGGGTCGATCTTCAAGCCCGGTCTCGTGCGCGCCACGCTCGCGTTCTGGGTCGCGTCCTTCATGGGCCTGCTGCTCGTCTACGGCCTCAACACGTGGCTGCCGCAGATCATGCGCGCCGCGGGCTACCCGCTCGGCGCCGCGCTGAGCCTGCTGCTGACGTTGAACATCGGCGCCGTGATCGGCCTGCTCGTCGCCGGGTACGTGGCCGACCGCTTCGGCGTCCGGCGCTCCACCACCGCCTGGTTCGCCCTCGCCGCGGTGGCGCTGGCCCTGCTGAGCGTGAAGCTCCCCGGCGTCGGCGTGTACGCCGCCGTGCTCGTCGCGGGCTGCTTCGTGTTCAGCGCCCAGGTCCTGGTGTACGCCTACGTGGGCCGCGTGTACTCCGACGCGAACCGCGCCACCGGACTCGGCTGGACGGCGGGTGTGGGCCGCGTCGGCGCCATCTGCGGACCGCTGCTCGGCGGGGCCCTGCTGACCGCGGGCGTCGCGTACCCGTGGGGCTTCTACGCCTTCGCGCTCGTCGCCGCGCTGGGCGCGGGGGCCGTGTTCGCCATCGGCTCCCGCACCCGCGTGGACGCCTAGCGGGGAGGAAGGAGGTCACGACCTCACCAGCACCTGCGCGGTGCCGGGGAAGCGCAGGACGAGCACCGCGGATCCTCGCCGCGCAGCGGGTACGCGGCGCGGAGGGGGACCGCGACCGGGTCCGAGGACCACCGGACACCGGCCGGGCCGCCGAGGTCGCGAGCCGCCGTCGGGCCTGGCAGGCCCCCGATCGGGGCGGTGTGACCAGGCCGGGGCGGCGAGGTGGTCACCCGACCGTTTAGACTGCGGTTCGACTCCAGTCGACGAGGGAGATACGCGTGGCCGAGATGACCGTCCAGTTGGTCGCCGTTGAACGCCGTCTGTGGTCGGGCACGGCCACGTCGGTGGTCGCCCAGACGACCGAGGGCGAGATCGGCGTACTTCCGGGCCACGAGCCCATGCTCGGCCAGCTGGTCGAGGGTGGCGTGGTCCGCATCCGCACGACCGACGGCGAGCTGGTGACCGCCGCCGTCTACGGCGGGTTCCTGTCCGTGACCGGCTCCGCGGTGAGCGTGCTCGCCGAGGACGCCGAACTCGCGGACGAGATCGACGTCGAGCAGGCGCGGTCCGCCGCGAAGGACTCGGACGACGTCCAGCGAGGGCGGGCACTCGCCGCCTTGCGCGCCGCCGGACACCCGGCCTGAGACCGGACGCGGACGAGCGGGTATCGCCGTGGGGATCGCCGAGATTGTCGGGGTGGTCCTGTTCGTGGTGGTCGTGGGCCTGGCGTACTTCGCCTGGCGCCGACTCAGATTGCTCCGCGCGGGCGGCGTGCACGTGGCACTCCGCCTGCGCCAGGACGACAGCGGCCGGGGCTGGCACCTCGGCGTCGGCCGCTACCAGGGTGATGAGTTCGTCTGGTTCCGCGTCCTGAGCCTCGGCTCCGGTCCGAACCAGATCATCACCCGCGAAGGCCTGGAGATCGACGACCGGCGCGAACCGGCCGCCTCGGAGACCTACGCGATGCCCGCGGGCTCCACGGTGCTCCGGTGCCGCAGTTCCACGGGGAGCGAGATCGAGATCGCGATGGGCCCGGACGCGCTGACAGGATTCCTGTCCTGGCTTGAGTCAGCGCCTCCGGGCCGTTCCATTCCCTGGGCCAGTTAGGCGTCCTGCCTGCTATGGCCATCGGGAACGACCTCCTGTTCGCGGGCGAACGCGGTCGGCGGCAGGCCACGGCGCTGATGAGCGCGCTGCCCTCGAACGGCGTGGTGTTCACCGCCGAAGTGGACGACGGCTCCGCCGTCCCGGTGCCGGTCGAGTTGTCGGAGATCATCGCCAGGGTCGTCCACGCCGTGGCGCGGGGTCACGCCGTCACGGTCGACGCGAGGTCCGCCGAGTTCGAGTTGACCACCACCGAGGCGGCGCACCTGCTGGGCGTGTCGCGCCCCGCCCTCATGCGCGAGATCAACGCTGGCGAGATCCCCTCCCACGAGGTCGGTCCCCACACCCGCTTGCGCGCGGCCGACGTGCTCAAAGAGCAGCACGACCGCGGGAAGCGGCAATCGGCGGCGTTCGAGGAACTGCGCGCACGGGAAGAGGACTGGTCCGGTCCACCCCGCTCGCCGAGGTGAGCGGTCGCTCGCCTCGGCGGCATCCCGGTCAGGCCGAGGCCTGCTAGGCGTTCTGCCCCGGCTTCCACAGCACGTCGCCGTCCGGGTTGGCCACGCGCGCCAGGATGAACAGCAGGTCCGACAGCCGGTTCAGGTACTTCGCGGTCAGCACGTTCGTGCGTTCCGCGTCCGCCTCCAGCAGCGCCCACGTGCTGCGCTCCGCCCGCCGCGAGATCGTTCGCGCCTGGTGCAGCAGCGCGGCGCCGGGGGTGCCGCCGTTGAGGATGAACGAGTCCAGCTTGCCCGTGCGCGCGTTGTACTCGTCGCACCAGCCCTCCAGCCGGTCCACGTACACCTGCGTGACGCGCAGCGGTGGGTGCTCCGGCTCGGGGACGATCGGCGTGCACAGGTCCGCGCCGACGTCGAACAGGTCGTTCTGCACCTTCTGGACGACCTCGTGGACGTCCTCGGCGAGCGCGCCGAGCGCCAGCGCGACCCCGAGGGACGCGTTGGTCTCGTCCACGTCCGCGTACGCGACGATCCGGGGATCGGTCTTGGGCACCCGTGAGAAGTCGCCGAGTCCGGTCGTGCCGTCGTCGCCGACCCGCGTGTAGATCTTGGTGAGGTGAACCGCCATGCCCAGCACTCTAGTTCGGTGATCCGTGCGGTGGCTGCGTCGGTGATCGCGGAGGCGGAGGATGGGCGGTGTGAACGCGTGGATCCAGACCCTGGTGCTGATCGTGGTCCTCGGCCTGCTGGCGGGGGTGCTGCGGTGGGCGTTCGGCAACGACCGGCGGGCTGTCCCCGACTACACCGGTGACGACTTCGGCCTGCTGAACGAGGTGGCCGTCGTGCCGACCGAGGAGGCCGCGCGGGTGCTGGCCAAGCGCTTGCGAACAGCGGGCATCAAGGCGACGGCGGTGCGGGGCGCGGAGCCGGGCGCCTACCGGGTGATGGTGTTCCCGGTGGACGTGCCGGACGCGAAGCTGCTGCTGCGAGACGTGTAGGCAGGTCTTCGCGCTCCCGCCGCGTCGAGTCGCGCGCGCCCACGGGCGTGAAGCGGGACGGGGCGCGCCGAGCACGCGCGCACCCCGGTACCGCCAGGCCGTCCGACGACCCCGCGGACCGGTTCCGGCGACCGTCGGGACCGGGCGCTTCGACCGCCGACCCGGTGCTCGGTCCCCGAACCCGCGTTCGGGGACCGAGTCCGGTCACGGCACTAGCCGCTGACGCGCTCGACGCTGGCACCGAGCTTGCGGAGGTTCTCCACGAAGCCGGGGTAGCCGCGTTCGATGTGGAAGATCTCGTACACCTCGGTGGCGCCGTCGGCGCACAGGCCCGCCAGCACGAGACCCGCGCCCGCGCGGATGTCCGACGCCCACACCGGGGCGCTGGAGAGGCGTTCGACGCCGCGGACGACGGCGTGGTGGCCGTCGGTGCGGGCGTCGGCACCCAGGCGGATCATCTCCTCGATGAACCGGAACCGGGCCTCGAACAGGTTCTCGGTGATCATCGACGTGCCCTCGGAGACCGTGGACAGCGCGATGGCGAACGGCTGGTTGTCGGTCGCGAAGCCGGGGTAGGGCAGGGTGACGAAGTCGACCGACTTGGGCCGCCCCTCCTGCACCACGCGGAAGCCCTCGTCCGGGCCACCCTCGTAGGTGGTGACCTCGGCGCCCGCCATGCGGAGCTTCTCCAGCACGAGGTCGATGTGGTGCGGGTTCACGCCGCGGACGCGGATGTCGCCGCGGGTCATGGCGGCGGCGAACGCCCACGTGGCGCCGACGATCCGGTCGCCGACGACGCGGTGCTGCGTCGGGTTGAGGCTGTCGACGCCGTGCACGGTCAGCGTGGACGTGCCCGCGCCCTCGATCTTGGCGCCCATCTGCTGGAGCATCCGGCAGATGTCGATGATCTCCGGCTCGCGGGCCGCGTTGTCGATCACCGTCGTGCCCTTGGCCAGCACCGCGGCCATCAGGATGTTCTCGGTCGCGCCGACGCTCGGGAAGTCGAGCCAGATCTGGGCGCCGTGCAGGCCCTCGGCGTTCGCGACGACGCAGCCGTGCTCGATCTCCGTCGTGGCGCCGAGCTTGCGCAGGCCCGCCTGGTGCATGTCGAGCGGGCGCGAGCCGATCGCGTCACCGCCGGGCAGCGCCACGACCGCGCGCTTGCAGCGGCCGACGAGCGGGCCGAGCACGCACACCGAGGCGCGCAGCTTGCCCATCGCCTCGGAGTCCGCGCGGTGGTTCAGCTCGCCCGGCGTGGTGATGGTGACCACATCGCCCTCGATGACCACGACGCACCCGAGGCTCCGCAGCACGTCCGCCATGAGCGGCACGTCCAGGATCTCGGGGCAGTTCGTGATGGTCGAGGTGCCTTCGGCGAGCAGGGCCGCCGCCATCAGCTTCAACACGCTGTTCTTCGCCCCGACGACGTCGACCTCGCCGACCAGGCGCGCCCCGCCGTGTACCCGGAAATGCTCACTCACTGGAGAACTCCTCAACGCTTGCCCCTGATGGGCGATCCTACGGAGGTTCTGGATCGAGCCCGTGCCTGAGCCCCTCGGAGTGCGGACGGGCGGTGGGGGGTCCACCGGGGGCGGCGGCGCGTCCACCAC
The DNA here is from genome assembly GCF_057122925.1 of Umezawaea sp. NCBI lineage: Bacteria > Bacillati > Actinomycetota > Actinomycetes > Pseudonocardiales > Pseudonocardiaceae > Umezawaea > Umezawaea sp. The sequence continues at coordinate 11,598 of NZ_DBNGPQ010000181.1, forward strand.
CGGGTGCCCAGGACCGATTCAGTGAGCAACGGCACGTGGACGCGGTGTTACTGGTCAGTACGCTACGGGCAACAACGTCGTCACCGGCCTCCGGGAGGTTGTCTTGCCGTACCCGGCCGACCGGGAGCGGGACCGCCCGTGGGTCATGAGGACCTACGCGGGCCACTCGTCCGCTTCCGCGTCCAACGAGCTGTACCGCCGGAACCTCGCCAAGGGCCAGACGGGTCTGTCGGTGGCGTTCGACCTGCCGACGCAGACCGGCTACGACCCCGACGACGAACTCGCCAAGGGCGAGGTGGGCAAGGTCGGCGTGCCGATCAGCCACATCGGCGACATGCGACGGCTGTTCGACGGGATCCCTTTCGACGGCGCCAACACGTCGATGACGATCAACGCGACGGCGATGTGGCTGCTGGCGCTCTACGTCAGCGTGGCCGAGGAGCACGGCGCGGACCCGAACCAGCTCGCCGGGACCACGCAGAACGACATCATCAAGGAGTACCTGTCCCGCGGGACCTACGTGTTCCCGCCCGGCCCCAGCCTGAGGCTGATCACGGACATGGTCGCGTGGACCGTGTCGAACGTGCCCAGGTGGAACCCGATCAACATCTGCAGCTACCACCTCCAGGAAGTGGGCGCGACGCCCGCGCAGGAGGTCGCGTACGCGATGTCGACGGCCATCGCCGTGCTGGACTCCGTGCGCGACTCGGGCCAGGTGCCGCCGGAGCGGTTCGGCGACGTGGTCGCGCGCATGTCGTTCTTCGTGAACGCGGGTGTGCGGTTCATCGAAGAGATGTGCAAGATGCGGGCGTTCACGCAGCTCTGGGACGACATCACCCGCGAGCGCTACGGCATCGCGGACCCGAAGCAGCGGCGGTTCCGCTACGGCGTGCAGGTCAACTCGCTCGGGCTGACGGAGGCGCAGCCGGAGAACAACGTCCAGCGGATCGTGCTGGAGATGCTGGCCGTGTCGCTGTCCCGCGACGCCCGCGCCCGCGCGATCCAGCTGCCGGCGTGGAACGAGGCACTGGGCCTGCCGCGCCCGTGGGACCAGCAGTGGGCGCTGCGGATGCAGCAGGTGCTCGCCTACGAGACGGACCTGTTGGAGTACCAGGACATCTTCGAGGGCTCGAAGGTGATCGAGGCCAAGGTCGCGGAGATCGTCGCCGGGGCGCGCGAGGAGATCGACCGCGTGCAGGCGATGGGCGGCGCGGTCGCGGCCGTCGAGAGCGGGTACATGAAGTCCGCGCTCGTCAGCTCGCTCGCCGACCGCCGCCGCCGGGTCGAGTCCGGTGAGGACGTCGTGGTGGGCGTGAACAGGTTCGCCACCAGCGAGCCGTCACCGTTGCAGGCCGAGGGCGCGAAGGCGATCGAGACGATCGACCCGATCGTCGAACTCCAAGCCGTTGAGGCGATCCGCGAGTGGCGGGCCCGCCGCGACGAGTCCCTCGTGGACTCGACGTTGACGGCGCTGCGCGCGGCGGCGAAGACCGACGCGAACCTGGTCGAGGCGACCATCGCGTGCGCCAAGGCCGGTGTCACGACCGGCGAGTGGTCGCAGGCGCTGCGCGAGACGTTCGGCGAGTACCGCGCTCCGACGGGGGTTTCGGCCGCGTCGGCGTCCGGCGAGGCGGGCACGGAGATCGCGCGGGTGCGCGACCGCGTCCGCGCCACCGGCGAGGAGATCGGCGAGCGGCTGCGCATCCTGGTCGGCAAGCCGGGACTGGACGGTCACTCCAACGGCGCCGAGCAGGTCGCCGTCCGGGCCCGCGACGTCGGGTTCGAGGTGGTGTACCAGGGGATCAGGCTCACGCCCGCGCAGATCACCTCCGCCGCCGTGCAGGAGGACGTGCACGTCGTCGGCCTGTCCATCCTGTCCGGTTCGCACCTGGAGGTCGTGCCCGCCGTGGTCGACGGCCTCCGCGAGGCAGGCGCGGGTGACATCCCGGTCATCGTCGGCGGGATCATCCCGCCCGACGACGCCGAGAAGCTCAAGGAACGCGGCGTGGCCAGGGTGTTCACGCCGAAGGACTACGAACTGACTCAGATCATGGACGAGATCGTCACGGTGGTCCGCGAGTTCCGCGGTCTCGCCTAGAGGCCGTCCAGCACCTCCTTCGTGCTGGTGATCTCCGCGAAGCCGCCGCCACGCAGGTTCGCCACCGTGGCGGCGGTCAACTGGTCGGCGCTGAGGTCCTCCAGGTCGAACGTGAACGTGGCGTCGACCGGGACGACCACGCGGTAGCCGAGGTTGCCGCCGACGCGGGCGGTCGTCTCGACGCACGTGTTGGTCTGGACGCCCGCCAGCACGACGTCGGTGGTGCCGCGTTTCGTCAGCCACGCGTGCAGGTCTGCCTCGCCGTGGAACGCGGAGTTGACGGTCTTCGCGAACACCAGGTCCGGTCGCAGCCCGTCGAGTTCGGGCTTGAAGGCGTTGCCGGTGGTGCCGGGGGCCAGCGGTGAACCCGGCTTCACGGAGTCGTGCCGGACGAGGACGAGCGGGCCGCGCCACGCGCGGGCCAGCGCGGCGATGTTGGCCTCGGCGTCCGGGTTGTTGCGCCTGCCCCAGAAGGCCGGGTCGTCGAAGCCGCGCTGCACGTCGATCAGGATCAGAGCTGTCACGGGTCCCACTGTCGGCGGTCGGGGCGGGCTCGGGGGAGTGGCAGGAGGTGCGCGTTGCGGTACTTTCCTGCCATGCGCACCATCGGGGTCCTGTTGCTGCCGGACAGCCGGATCTTCGACGTGTCGGTGGTGAGCGAGGTCTGGGGGATCGACCGCACCGATTCCGGGGTCCCGCCGTTCGAGGTGCGGCTCTGCTCGGAGGGCCGCGTGGTCACGCCGCTCGCGCCGATCGGGTCGCTGGAGGCCACGCACGGGTTCGACGGGCTGGTGGACTGCGACCTCGTGGTCGTGCCGGGCCGAGGTGACCCGTTCGCCGCCGTTCCGCCCGCGGCGGTGGAGGCGCTGCGGGCCGCCACGGGGGCGGTGGCCGGGTTGTGCTCCGGGGCGTTCGTGGTGGCGGCGGCGGGCCTGCTGGACGGTCGTTCGGCCACCACGCACTGGCGGGTGCTGGACGAGCTGGCCGCCGCGGCGCCGGGGGCGCGGGTGCGGCGGGACGTCCTGTTCACCTCAGACGGCCCCGTCCACACCTCCGCCGGGGTGCTGGGCGGTGTCGACCTGTGCCTGCACCTGGTGCGCCGGGACCACGGCGCCGAGGTCGCCGCCGCCGTCGCCCGGCGGATGGTCGTGCCCCCGGTGCGGGAGGGGGACCAGCGGCAGTACGCGGAGACGCCGGTGCCGAGGCGGGTGGCCAAGGCGGGCCTGGCGGCCACGGTGGACTGGGCGGTGGGTCGGCTCGGTGAGCCCCTCTCCGTGGCGGACCTGGCCCGGCACTCCGGCTTGAGCGAGCGGACGTTCCACCGGGTGTTCGTCGACGCCACCGGCAGCACGCCGGGGCGGTGGCTCCTGGTGCGGCGGGTGCGGTTGGCGCAGCGGCTGCTGGAGACGACCGACCTGCCGGTGCACCGCGTGGCCGAGCGCTCGGGGCTGGGGACGTCCGCCAACCTGCGGAGGCGGTTGCGCGCGGAACTCGGGGTGGGGCCGGACGCCTACCGGCGCACGTTCCGGGTCGCGGGGTAGGCGGTCGCGCTAACGTCGCGTCATGGCCGACTACCAGCACGTGCTCGTGACCCACGCCGATGACGTCGTGCGCATCACCATGAACCGTCCGGCTCGGCGCAACTCGCTGTCGTTCGAACACCTGACGGAGCTGCTGGGGGCGTTCCACGAGGCCGCGGCCAGCGGGGCCGCGGGGATCGTGCTCGGCGGGGCCGGGCCGGTGTTCTCGGCGGGGCACGACTTCGGCGACGTCGCGGCGCGGGACCTGGACGGGGTTCGGGAGCTGCTGACGCTGTGCACGGACCTGATGCGGACGATCGAGTCGGTGCCGCAGGTGGTGGTCGCTCGGGTGCACGGCCTCGCCACGGCCGCCGGGTGCCAGCTGGTGGCGTCGTGCGACCTGGCCGTGGCGGCCGAGGGGGCCGGGTTCGCGCTGCCCGGCGGGAAGGCGGGCTGGTTCTGCCACACGCCCGCCGTGCCGGTGGCTCGGGCGATCGGGCGGAAGCGGCTGATGGAGATGGCGCTGACCGGGGACGTGGTCGACGCCCGGACCGCCGAGCGGTGGGGGCTGGTGAACCAGGTCGTGCCCGGCGAGGAGCTGGATCCGGCGGTGGACGCGCTGCTGGCCCGTGCCACCCGTGGGTCGCGGGCCAGCAAGGCGGTGGGCAAGCAGACGCTGTACGCGCAGCTGGACCGGCCCGAGGCGGACGCCTACGCCATCGCGGTGGAGGTCATGGCCGCTGCCGCGCAGACGCCGTCGGCGGTGGAGGGGCGGGCCGCGTTCCTGGAGAAGCGGGCGCCGGTGTGGACCGATTGATGTAACAGTGCTTGTATAAGTGCTGTTACAGTTGTCCGGTGAACGATCCCACCGAGGTGAGCCACTGGGGTCCGCTGCGGCACCTCCTGGCCGCGATGGACGACGACATCGAGCGGCTGTACCGCGAGGCCGCGATCGAGGGCCTCAAGCCGAACTGGGTCATGGAGCTGATCCGCCTGCGCCTGCGCGGGCCGATGACGATCACCGAGCTGGCCGAGGTGGTCGGGCGGACGCACTCGGCCATGAGCCAGAAGGTGGCCGCGATGCGGGCCGCCGGGTTCGTGGCGACCGCGGCCGGGGCGGACGCGCGGAGCAAGAAGGTGGTGCTGACCGCTCGTGCCGAGGCGGTCGTCGGGCGGTTGGCGGCCGAGTGGCGGGCCACCGAGGCGGTGATCGCGGAGATCGAGGAGGAGATCCCCTACCCGCTGGTGCGGGTGGTTCGGGACGTCGAGGAAGTGTTGGGGCGCAAGAGCTTCCACGACCGGATCGCGGAGAAGCTGGCCGCTGATCCGGAGTGGGGCTGAGGTCGGCGGCCCGGTCGACCGGGGTGTGAAGGCCGTGGCCCACCGGGTGTGCCGGGCCGCGGTTCGTTGATCTGGTCAGGACGCCGGTGGGACCACCGGCGTCTTCGTGCTGCGCGAAATCCGTTGTGACGTGCTGGGGAGGTGGGTGGTGTGGTGCTCGGGCGGGTGCTGCTGGACGTCGCGCCCTTGAGGGTCGCGGTGTTCCGGCGGTTGTTCGTGGGGCGGGTGTTCTCCGGCTTCGGCAGCCAGATGACGTTGGTGGCCGTGCTGTTCCAGGTGTGGTCGATGACCGGCAGCACGGTGTGGACCGGGGCCGTCGGGCTGGCGATGGCGTTGCCGCTCGTGCTGTTCGGGCTGTTCGCCGGGTCGTTGGTGGACCGGGTCGACCGGCGGGGGTTCTACCTGGTCACGCTGGTCGGTCAGGCGGGCTGCGGTGTCCTGCTGGCCGTGCAGGGGTTCGTCGGTGGCCTGCCGGTGGGGTGGGTGCTGGTGCTGGTCGCCCTCCAGGGGTGCTTCTCGGCGGGCGGCGGGCCCGCGTCCCGGACGTTCATCCCGCGGTTGTTGCCCAGGGAGCACATCGCCGCGGGGTTGGCGTTGGAGCGGATCGGGTTCCAGGGGGCGATGCTGGTCGGGCCCGCGCTCGGTGGGGTGCTGGTGGGGTGGATCGGGGTCGGCGGGTGCTACCTGGTGGACGTGGTGACGTTCGGGGTGGCGTTCTACGGGGCCTTCGGCCTGCCGGTGATGCTGCCCGAGGGTGAGCCGTCGCGGCCGGGGGTGCGCGGTGTGGTGGACGGGTTGGCGTTCCTGGTGCGCGAGCCCGTGGTGCGCGGGGCGTTGCTGACCGACCTGGCCGCGATGGTGCTGTCCATGCCGATCAGCCTCTTCCCGCTGGTCAACGCCGAGCGGTTCGGCGGGGACCCCAGGACGTTCGGGTTGTTCCTCACGGCCGTCGCCGTCGGCGGGGTGGTGGCCTCGGTCTTCTCCGGGACGTTCACGCGGCTCGCGCGGCCGGGGGTGGTGATGCTGGTCGGGGCGTTGGGCTGGGGCGCTTCGGTGGCGTTGTTCGGGCTGTCCACCAATCCGTGGGTGGGCCTGGGTTTCCTGGTGCTGGCGGGGGCGGCGGACACCGCCTCCGTGGTGTCGCGCGGGGCGCTGGTGCAGTTGCGCACGCCCGACTCCATGCTGGGGCGGGTGGCCGCCGCCGAGCAGATCGTGGGCCGCGCAGGCCCCGACGTGGGGAACGTGCGGGCCGGACTGGTGGCCGGGGCGACGTCGGGCGCGGTGTCGTTGGTGAGCGGCGGGGTGCTGTGCGTGGTGGCGGTCGCGGTCGTCGGTGCCGTGACGCCGGGGCTGCGGCGGGTGCGGGTTCAGGCGCCGGTGTAGTTGCGGTAGCGGAGCAGGACGCGGTCGACCAGCGGCCCCGCGGCCCCGGTGTAGCGGGCCGGGTCCAGCAGGTCGTCCAGGTCCACGCCCGCCAGCTCCGGGAGGTCGCGCAGCACGGAGCCGAGCGGTGAACCCGTGGCCGCCGCGGTGGCGGACGCCGTGGTGAGCAGGGACTTCGACCGCGCCTTGCCCAGGACGGGGGTGAGGGCCACGGCCAGCCGCTCGGCCACGATGGCGCCGCGGGTGAGGTCGACGTTGGCGCGCATCCGGTCGACGTCGACCTCCAGGCCCTCGGCCAGCTCCACGGCGGTGAACGCCGCGCCGCCGGTCAGCCGCAGGGCTTCGCGGAGGGCCTGCCACTCGGCGTGCCACGCGCCCGCCGGGCGCTCGTCCTCGGCGACCATGCACTGCGCCAGCACCAGCGACAGGGCCGGGACCTGGCGGGCCGCGGACACGATGAGGGTGGCCAGCACGGGGTTGCGCTTCTGCGGCATGGCGGAGGACGCGCCGCGGCCCTCGGCGGCGGGCTCGGCCACCTCGGCGATCTCGGTGCGGGACAGGGTCTGCACGTCCACCGCGAACTTGCCCAGCGCGCCGGTGACGAAGCTGAGCACCGCCCCCAGGTCGGCGATCGGCGTGCGCACGGTGTGCCACGGCAGCACCGGCTCGGCCAGCCCCAGCTCCTCGGCGAACGGCGCGATCAGCTCCACGCCGCCCAGCGGCAGGCCACCCTCCAGTTCGGCGAACTCCCCGTACGCCGCAAGGGTTCCCGCCGCTCCGCCCAGCGACGCCGGGAGGCCCGCCGACGCGACCGAGCGGACCCTGGCGAGGGCGTCGAGCACGAGTTGCAGCCAGCTCGCGGCCTTGAGGCCGAACGTGGTGGGCACGGCGTGCTGGGTCAGCGTCCGACCCGCCACGAGGGTGTCGCGGTGCTCCTCGGCCAACGCCGCCAGCGCGGCGGCCACCCGGCTCAGGTCGCCGTCCACCTGCGCGAGCACGCGGCGGGACACGAGCATCGCCGCCGAGTCCAGCACGTCCTGGCTGGTGGAGCCCCGGTGCACGTGCTCGGCGGCCTCGGGGTCGTTCGCCGCGACCAGCGCGGTGAACGCGGGGACCAGCGCCACCACGGGGTTCGCGGCGGCGCGGGAGGCGTGGGCCAGCGCGACGACGTCGAGCCCGCCCGCCCCGGCCGCCTTGGTGATCACCTCGGCGTGCGCGGCGGGCACCAGTCCCAGCTTCGCCTGGGAGCGGGCCAGCGCCGCCTCCACCTCCAGCATCGCCCGCAGCCACGCCTCGTCGCACGTGGTGGCCTCGACCGGCGTGCCCGACCACGTCGGGGCCAGCAGTCCGGAATCGGTGCGGCTCAAGCGCTCACGCTCCTGCACTGGTGGTGGACGGTCAGCACTGCTCGGGCGATGGCGTCGGCGTCCTCCAGCGTCACGGAGCCGACGCCGGGGCGGATGCCCGCCGCCGTCACCCAGTGCACGCCCTCGGTGGGCACGCCGAACGCGAACCTGGCCGGGTGCGCCGCGCCGTCGCGGTCGACCAGGCGGTACGGCCGCTCGGTCACGGCCAGGCCGCCGCTCTCGTAGCCGCCCACGTGGTAGGGCCGGGACCGGCCGGTGGTCAGCAGGTAGCGCAGCAGCGGGTTGGCGCTGCGCCGCAGGTCGACGTCCGGCAGCCGGGCCTCGATGAGCGCCCGGCAGCGGACGGGCGGGCCGGGGACCGCCTCGGAGTCGACCAGGAACACCCCGTCCGCGGTGGACCGGCGGACGCGGACCCGCGGACCGACGACGTGCAGGACACCCGCTTCGACCAGGGCGATCATCTCCTCGATCCGCCGCACCGGCGGGCCGATCGACGTGAAGGCGTTGAGCGGGTTGTACCAACCCTCCAGCTCGTCGCGGTAGGACTCGCCGCTGATGCCGCTGTGGTCCACCACGAGCCGGATCTCGTTGCGCAGGTCGCGCAGCACGTCCAGCGCCGACTTGAGCGGGCTGGACAGGTTGCCGAGCCTGGCCTCGCGCACGTCGTGGCGGAGGTGGTCGAGCAGCCACCGGCGGAAGTCGGCGCCGTCGGTGAACGCGCGGTCGCCCTGCGGGCGCTCGACCCGGTCCCAGTCCCACCGCTCGGCGACGCCGTACCGCTCCAGCAGGTGGTCGTCGTCCTCGGGAGGGCCTTCGACGAACGCCTGGAGGAAGGCCTCCGCGTCGCCGTGCGCCGACTCGACCAGCAGGCTGTAGTAGACGGCGCGGACCTCGCGGTCCACCAGCGGCCACACCGCGTCGCGGAAGCCGACCGGCTCACCGGACTCGGCGCGCTTCCGCAGCCCCGCGACGACCGTCTCGGTGAGGAAGCGCGGGTGGTGCCTGCCGTGCGCGCCCTTCTGGTTCTCGCCGCGGGCGTGGTACGGCACGCCGCGCCGGGAACCCGCGTGCAGCACCGGTTCCCGGCCGGACGGCAGGTACCGCAGGCCGTCGGGCCCCCGTTCGAACGCACCGCCGCGGCCGACGGTGAGCAGGGCCAGGTAGTCGAAGAAGTTCAGGCCGATGCCGCGGACCGCGACCGCCGTGCCCGGCGCGATCCCGCTCAGGTCCACGTCGGCCGGGTTGGCCGGTTCCACGTGGCGGAGCTTGTGCCGCAGCGCGAACCGGCGGTTCTCGTCGTGCTCGCGGCTGCGGGCCAGCGGGCCGTGGCCGAGCGCCAGCACGACCGCGTCCAGGCCGATCAGCCTGGTGCCGTCGAGCAGCGTCACGGCCTGGTGTCCGTCCTCGGTGTCGTCGACCGCGACCGCCGTGCCCGCGTGCACCACGACGGTGATCGACTCCGGCGCGGTGGCGACCAGCCGCTGGAACACCCAGTCCAGGTAGCGGCCGTAGAACGCCCTGGTCGGGTAGTCGTCCGGGCCGAGCGCGGCGGCCTGGTCGGGGTCGCCGCAGTCGACCAGTCCGTCCACCGCCATCCGCGCCCACTCGTGCAGGCTCGGACCGGGCACCACGGGCCCCTCGCACGGCACGCTGTCGTCGGTGAACAGGCTGATCTGCGACGCGACCGTGTTCATCAGCAGGTGGTCGGGCTGGTGCGTGCGCCACACGCCACCGGGACCGGGCGGGAACGGGTCCACGACGTGCACCTCCACCGCGAGGCCGTCGGTGGCGTTGGCGCAGATCCGCTCCAGCACCGACGTCCCGCGCGGCCCCGCGCCGACCAGGCAGATCCGCAGGCTCATCCGGACGCCAACCCCCGCCGCCACGACACCGTCGGCTTCCACCCCAGCTCCGTGCGGGCCCGGTCGGTCCGCGCGCCGCGCATGGCGGTGAGCTGGTGGTTCGTCACCCAGCCCAGGACCTTCTCGGCGATGTCCGACGGCAGCGCGCGCGGCGGTGGGCCGCCGAGCATCCGCGCGTACTCCGGCAGCCACGTCGAGCCCTCCGCGGGCTCGTCGTCGGCGACGTTGAACACCCCGGTGGCGTCACCGTCCACAGCGGACAGCGCCGCCAGCGCCGCGTCCCGGACGTGCAGGAAGGACGTGACGCCCTCGGCGTTCTCGGGGATCGGCAGCCTGCCCCGGCCGACCCTGGCGCCGAACGGGCCGTCGGGGTCGTACTGGGTCTGCGCGCCGAACAGCGTGCCGTAGCGCAGGACCGTGCCCGCGAGGTCCGGCGTGCCCAGCACGAGCCGCTCCATCTCGGCCACGGCCTGCACGGTCCTCGCCCACGTCGGGTCCGGCGCGTCCAGGTACAGCGGCGCGTCCTCGCCGAGCACCGGGTCGCCGAGCGGGGCCGTGGCGAACGAGATGCCCTGCACCACTAGCTTGCGCGCCCCGGCCTCCCTGGCGGACGTGATCAGGTTGGCGGTGCCCTCGGTGCGCAGCCGCGCGGTGGTCTCCATCGCCTCGGCGTTCATCGGCCGCAGCGCGGTCAGCTGGTGCACCACGACGTCCGGCCGGGCCGTGCGCAGCGCGACGCGCACGGCGACCGGGTCCAGCGCGTCCGCGACGACGACCTCGTCCGCCGCCACGGTCCTCGACCCGTCGCGCACCAGCGCGACCACGTGGTGGCCCCTGTCCCCCAGCAGCGGGAGCAGCGCGCTCCCGATGAGCCCGGTGGCTCCCGCGACGACGACCCGCACGGCTCAGCCCCCTTCCGGCGCGACGCGCATCAGCAGCCTGCACGCCGGGTCGCCGTGCCGCAGGCACCCGGTCGCGCAGTTCTCCACCAGCGTCACGCCCAGTCCGTCGGACCACCCGGCGTGCACCTCGGTGCACGGGCACTCGTAGCCCTCCAGCGATCCCGCCATCCGCACCATGGTGACCGCGAAGTTCTGCCGCATCACCACCTCGACCGCGTCGTCGTCGACCACGGCGCACCGCAGGTCCCGCAGCTCGTACGGGAACGTCCGGTCCGCGCAGGCGTCGTAGCGCAGCCGCAGCTCGTCCAGGTCCCGCGCGGGCTTCCCGCCGAACTGGCGCAGGACCTTGCGGCCGATGCTCATGGCGACGTACCGCAGCGCCTCGGCGTTGACCTCGTTCGCGGCGGCGTGCCCGAACCTCCGCGCCACGCCCTGGTACCAGCGGGCGTCGTGCAGCCACCACGCGCGGTAGACGTCCAGGACGTCCGCGCGGGTCGTGGCGTCGGTCTCCTCGACCGCCGTCATCCCCGTCCCCCGCCCGCGATCTGCTCCTGGAACCGCTCGCGCATGAGCCGCTTGAGCACCTTGCCGGTGGCGCCCTTGATCACGTCGGTCGCGTCCATCCGCAGCGCCCTCGTCACCGGTGGGAGACCCGCGGCCCGCAACGCCCCGTTGACCAGCTCCGTCCACTCCGCCTCGTCGGTCGCGTCGCCGGGGTCGGCGAGTTGCAGCAGCACGTAGGCGTCCGCGACACCGTCGCCGTCCCAGTCGGCCCGCACGCCCTCCGGCGCCACGCCGACGACCGTGCAGTCGGCCAGCGCGGGCAGCTCGGCCAGCAGCAGCTCCTCGGTGCGGGTGCTGAAGACCATGCCCTCCGCAGTCCGGATCGCGTCCGGCGCGCGGTCGAGGTGGTAGAAGTCGCCCTCCTCGTCGCGCACGGACAGGTCGCCGGTCAGCCAGTAGCCGCCGAGCCGCAGGCGGTGGAACGTCAGGGAGTCGTTCCAGTAGCCCGGCGTCAGCGTGGGGGAGCGCACCCCCAGCCTGCCGACCTCGCCCGCGGGCAGCGGCTGCCCGTCCTCGGACAGCACCGCGGCCTCGGCGAAGCTGATCGGCTTGCCGATGCAGCGGCCGTACCGGGAGCTGCCGGGCTTGTGCCCGTTGTGGAAGATCGAGTAGCCGGTCTCCGACGAGCCGAGGCCGTCGGTGAACACCGAGCCGGGGACGCGGACCCGCTGGAAGTCCTCGCCCACCTCCAGGTGGCTGCCCTGCGCGATCAGCGCGCGGACGTGCGCCTCGTGCGCGGCGTCGCCGGTGTTGTACCAGGCCTCGACGCTGTCCAGGTCGCGCGCGGCCAGGTCCTCCGCGGCCATCTCGCCGTACGTCCCGGCGAACGCGAAGATGGTCGTGGGGCGGAACTCCTCGGCCGCGTCGAGCACGTCGGCGCCGCGCTGGCTGGAGAGCAGCATCACCGGTGAGCGCAGCAGGAAGCCGAACATCATCACCGACACCGCCGCGTTGTGCGATCCCGGCAGCGCCACCAGCAGCCTGCCCATCGCGCCGCCGACCGACAGCCTCAACCGGTGCAACTGGGCGTACAGCAGGGTTTCGTGGGTGTGCGGCACGGCCTTCGGCATCCCCGTCGTGCCCGACGAGTGCGAGATGATGATCGGGTCGGTCGAGTGGTGCCGGTACGGGTAGCCCTCCGGCAGCGGGCCCGCGGGGCCGATGTCCGCGGCGGTGACCAGGAACCCGAGGTCGAGGTCGCCGTCGGCGAGCGTCGCCCGGTGCTCGGTGTCGGCCACCGCGCCGACCGCGCCCTGGCGGCGGACGTACTCGCGGGCGATCTCCGGGCGCAGGTTGCCGTTGACGAACGACGGGATGGCGCCCAGCGAGGTCAGCGCGAGGAAGTTGACCGCGAACTCGGTGCTCGACCGCGTCTGGATCGCGACCGGGTCGCGGGGGCGCACGCCCCGCGCGTGGAACCAGGACGCGTAGACCTCGACGGCGGCGTGCAGGTCGCCGAGCGTCAGCACGGTCGGGTGGCTCCCGTCGGGTGCCCGCCAGGTGCCGTCGGTCCACAGGACCTGCTCGTCCATCGGACGGCCGTAGGCCTTCATCCGGTGGATCACGTTGCCCGCGCCCAGCGTCGCGTCCGACAGGACCTGAGCGCGTTCCGCCTTGCTGATCATGGTGTCGGCCTTCCAGCCAGTCGTCGGAGGTCGTACCCGGCGGTGTCACCGGGCGGGGTGTCGCGGTCGACCAGCAGCGCGACCGCGAAGTCCTCGGCGGGGACGTCCAGGCCCAGTTCCAGGGAGGCCGCGGCGGTGCGGTCGTTCCCGGTCAGCTCGACGCCGACGACGAGCACCCGGTCCAGCTCCTCGTCGTCCAGCAGGAGGGCCGCGGTGTCGAGCAGCGCGGAGCCGAGGTCGGTCAGCGCGGACAGCGCGACCAGCGGCCCGGTGATGCCGAACTCCTTGCTCAGGTAGCCGAGGACGGCATTAGCGGTGGCCTGCATGAACAGCAGCGGGTTGCTCACCTGGCCGCCGATCAGCAGCGTGCTCGCCAGGTCGGTCGTGGTGGAGTCGCCGATCGTGCTGCCCAGCACGATCGCCGTCCGCGTGCCGTCGCCCGGCCGGTCGGTCAGGCACCGGCTCGCCACCTCGTGCACGAGCGGGTTGAACGCGGACTCGATGAACCCCGACACCGGGGATCCGCTGGTGGCTGTCGTCACGGGCGCTCCAGCACGAGTGCGGTGTTGGCCCCGCCGAACGCCGCGTTGACGCTCATCGCGCGCCGGACGTCGGCGTCGCGGGGGGTGTTGGGCACGTAGTCGAGGTCGCAGGACGGGTCGGCCCCGGTGAAGTTCGCGGTCGGCGGCAGCACGCCGTCGGTGAGCGCCAGCAGCGTGATCACGAACTCCACGATCCCGGCGGCCTCCAGCAGGTGCCCGGTCGTGCTCTTGGTCGAGCTGACGGGCACCTGGTCGGCCCGCGCGCCGAACACCTCGTGCAGACCGCGGGTCTCGGCCGGGTCGTTGAACTTGGTGGCGGTGCCGTGCGCGTTCACGTAGTCGACCCGCAGTCCGTCCGGGTCGCCCGAGCGGCGCAGAGCCCGCTGAGCGGCCGCCGCGAGCCCCGCGCCACCGGGGTGCGGCCTGGAGACGTGGAAGGCGTCCGACGCGGCGCCCCACCCGACCACCGTGGCCAGTGGCCGCGCGCCCCGGCGTCGAGCCGACGTCGCCGACTCCAGGACCACGGCCGCCGCGCCGTCGCCGAGCAGCAGCCCGCTGCGGTCCGCGCTGAACGGCCGGACCACGCCGTCGCGCGAGAGGGCCCGCCCGGAGTCGAACTTCGCGAAGACCTCCTCCTCGACGAGGTAGGCCCCCGCGCAGACGGCCGAGTCCAGCCTGCCGGACGCGATCAGCCCGCACGCGTGGATGACCGCCGACGCCGAGGCGACGCAGGCGTTGGTGAACGCCAGCCGCTGCCCCGCCGCCCCGATCCGCGCCGCCAGCAGGTCCACCAGGTGCGCGGGAACGGTGTCGGCCACGTCGACGCCCGCCTCACCGCGCCAGAACCGGGTCAGCACGGCGAAGTCGCCCGACGTCCCGACCAGCACGGCCGTGTCGTCGCGGGCGGTGAACCCGGCCATCTCCACGGCCTCGTCCACGCAGTCGCCGAGCGCGTCCCGCTGCGAGTCCGGCTCGTCGGTCCCGGTGGTGGCGGCGAACGGCGTCCGGTACGGGCCGGTGTCGAACCGCGTGGTGGGCGCGAACGACGGCACACCGCCGAAGACACCGCGCCGGAGCGCGTCGGCGCCCCGGCCGAACGCCGTCCGCACGCCGTACCCGGTCACCACCACCTCAGCCATCGCGCGACTCGCCCGCCCGCACCCGGTTGAGGTAGTCGGTGATGCCGCGCAGCGAGCCGAACTCCGTGAGGTGCTCGTCCTCCGGCTCGATCACCAGGTCGTACCTCGTGCCGAGCTGGTGCAGGAACCACACCAGCCCCAGCGAGTCCAGCGCCAGCTCGGCGTCCTCGTCGAGGTCGGCGGGCAGCTCCGGGAAGATCTTGGGATCGGACAGCAGCTCCCTCACCACCGCCGTCGTGATCTCCACCCGTGTGGTCATGCCGTGGCGCCCCGCTCCACGATGTCGGCGGCCAGCTCGCCCAGCGTCATCGCGCCGAGCGGCTCGATGTCGGTCTCCGGGAACTGCACGTTGAACCGCCGTTCCAGCCGCATGGTCAGCTCGATCAGGCTCAGGGAGTCCAGGTCGATCCCGCCGCTGCCCAGCGGGCTCGCGAGGTCGACCTCGTCGGGGGCGATCGGGTGGTTCATGTCCTTGACCACCGTGGTGACGATGAAGTCGCGGATCTCGTTCTCGAGCGTCGGCATCGGCCAACCCCTTCTGTGTTGGGAGTTCAGGACGGTTCGGGCACGGCGCCGCGCAGGGTCTGCGTGCGGCGGATCAACTTCCCGTTCGGCGTGCGCGGCAGCGCGGGCAGGACCCGGACCAGCTTCGGCACCTTGTAGGCGGCCAGCCGCTCGCGGCACCAGCCCACGAGCTCCCCGGCGCCGGGGCCGTCCTCGTCGACGGACACGTAGGCCTCGATGGACCCGGCGTGGACCACGACCACGTCGGTGACGCGGGGGTGTTGGCGCAGCACGGACTCGACCTCCAGGAGGTCGACCTTGAGCCCGCCGATCACCACCAGCGAGTCGCTGCGGCCGTGCAGCCGGACGGCGCCCCCGGCGTCCTGCGACGCCCGGTCGTGCGTGCGGAGCCAGCCGTCCGCGTACCTGTCCACATCGGAGCCCCGGAGGTACGGGGAGCCCTCCGGCAGCTCGACCTCCAGTTCGCCCTGCTCGACCCGCAGCACGACGCCGGGCGCAGCCCTGCCCACCGAGGGCCGCAGGTCGCCGCTGACGTCCATCGCGATCACGCCGGTCTCGGTCGTGCCGTAGGACTCGCCGAGACCTACGCCGAACCGCTCCCGGAACGCCTCCGCGACCCCGGTCGGCATCAGCTCGCCGCCCGACACCGCCGCCCGCAGGGACGGCAGCACCGGAACGGTCTTCGCCGTGGTCAGCAGTTCGTAGTGGAACGGCGTGCCGAAGATCGCGTGCACGTCGTGGCGCTCGGCCGTGGCCAGCACGTCCTTGGCCGACAGCCGCGGCGTGAACACCGCCGCCGCGCCCGCCGCCAGCGAGTGCAGCAACCCGGCGACCAGGCCGAAGCTGTGCGCGGTGGAGCTGAGCAGCAGCACCCGTTCCCCGGCCTTCGGCATCCCCTCCACGAGGGTGAACCGCTCGACCTCCGCCGCGAGCGAGGCGGGCGTCCTGCCGATCACCTTGGGCAGCCCCGTCGAACCGGAGCTGAACTGGATCAGCCGGTGCTCGGTCGCGGCCTTCTCGCCGTCGCGGTGGTGCTTGGTCACCAGCTCGTAGGTCGGCTGGAACGCCATCGCGAACCGCCCGCCCGCCGTGGCCCGGACGGTGAACTCCGGGCGGCACAGCGTGCGCAGCGCGTCGACCTCGGCGGGCGCGAGCCGGTGGTCGACCAGCATGACCTGCGCGCCCAGCGACCACAGCGCGAACACGACCTCGACCTGGGTGCGGCTCGACGGCACCTGCACGAGCACCGTGGAGCCGTCACCGATGCCGAAACCGCTGAACACCTTGGCCTCCGCGGCGACGGACGTGCGGACCTCCTGCCGGTCCACCACGCGCTCGTCGTGCACGAGGTAGGGCCTCTCACCCGGATGCGCCTCGAACAGCTCGTCGAGGAGGACCCGCATTCCGCCGCCCATCAGCTCTCCTTGCAGAATTCGCCGATCGGGATGCCCACGTGCCGCTGGTCGGTCGCCAGGTAGCCGAGCAGCTCGTCGCCCCGCCGCAGCTCGGTCACGTTGCGGACCTTGCCGCCGGGGCCGAGCAGCCGGACGTGCCAGTCGTCCTGCACGGTCAGGCTGACCACGACGCCGTCGACGGAGTGCGCGGTGATGCTGAGCAGCGGACGCGACTCCAGCTTGGAGCGCCCGACCACGACCCGGCGGGTGCGGCCCTCGGAGTTGACCGCGAGGACCGTGCTGCCGGAGTGCAGCTCGCTCAGGTAGTTCGTCCGGTTCTCCGGGCCGAGCACGTAGGAGTGCAGCGCGCCCGCGTTGACCCGGAACGGCCGGGTCGGCATGTACGGCAGCGGGTGGGTCTCGCTGCACGACAACAGGAAACCGGTCGAGAACGAGCCGACGAGGATGCCCTCGTCCTCCTCGAAGTGCGTGCAGGTGTCGACGCACACCCGGTCGCCGAGGCCGTGGTGCTCGATCCGGTCGACGATCAGCGTCGCCAGCTCCAGCTTCGGGCTCGTCGCCTCCAGCATCCGGCTCAGCGCGAACACCTCGGTCGCGTCCTTCGGCGCCAGCATCACGCCCTCGGAGCCGCGCTCCAGCACGTCGACCACGATCGACGCTTCCTCGATGTCGCCGCAGACCGTGAACAGCTTGCCGGGCGCGCGGTCGGCCGCCGCCAGCACGATCTCCAGGGGGATCTTCGTCGGGTCGGCGAACCGCACCACGCTGTAGGGCAGCGCGACGGCCGCGGCGCAGGCCAGTTGCAGCGTGCGGTCGTCGTGCACGTCCACCCACGCGGCCACGTCCTCGCGGTCGCCGGTGGCCAGCACGAGCGCGTCCAGCTCGGCCTGGTCCGCGACGACGGTGGCGGTGATGCCGGTGAACCCCTCGTCCTCGGCGCCCACCAGCACGCTCGCGATGGTCGGGGGGAGCGTCGCCAGCGCGGCGGGGTCGTCGGAGACGATGCCGTGCAGCCGCGAGTGGATGGCGGCGTCCACGACGCCCTCCACGTGCTGGGGGGCCACGGTCCGGAGGTCGATCCAAGCGAGCGTCATAGAGCACCTGTCGTCATCGAGGGGATTCGGGAGAGGTCTGCCTGGTGCTCCGGGGCGTGCACCACGGCGGCCAGCCTGGCCACCAGCGACGCCGGGTTGGGCGAGGTGAAGACCTTGCGCCCCACGGCGAGGCCCGAGCAGCCCGCCGCCATCAGCTCGGTGGCGTAGGCGACGAGGTCGGAGCCGTCGGTCGGGCCGCCCGCCGCGAGCACCGGGACCGGCGAGTTCGCCACGACCTCCGCCATCCGCCGCACGGGCAGGGTGACCGAGGTCTTCACCAGGTCCGCGCCGAGGTCGGCGGCGATGTTGACCACGTGCGCGAGCAGCGCCGGGTCGTGCGGGTCGACGATCCGCGGGCCGCGCGGGTAGATCATCGCGATCAGCGGCAGCCCCCAGGCCTCGCACGCCGTCGCCACGGCGCCGAGGTCGGCCAGTTGCCGCTCCTCGGTGTCGGAGCCGATGTTCACGTGCACGCTGACCGCGTCGGCGCCCAGGCGCAGGGCGTCCTCGGCGTCGCCGACGAGCACCTTGGCGTTGGTGTCCGCGGCGTGGGCGGTGCCCGCGCTGAGGTGCACCACGAGCGCGCACGCCGCCAGGATCCGCGGTGGCACCAGACGTGCTCGTCCCTTGTGGACGATGATCGCGTCGGCACCGCCCTCCACGAGGTCGCGGAGCAGGTCGTGCCACCGGTCGTGGGGCACGACCGGGCCGTCGGAGACGCTGTGGTCCAACGGGACGAACAGGTGCCTTCCGTCGTTCGCCGAGGACAACCGGCGCATCCGGAATAGCTTCCCGGTATTCGTCATGCCGTCTACACCTCCTTTTCGAAAACTGGGTTCAGCGAAGGAAGTGAATGGAATCGCTTGGTCGCCAAGGCTAGCGACGGCCGTTGAGGCCGGACAAATAACTCTTGCCGATAACTCGGCAGTTATGGCGGTTCACCCGAATCGACCCCTGTTTACGTCTCCGGACAGGCCTAGTGCGCGTACCGCCATTCGGACGGTTCGCAAACGTGTCGGAGCTCTAAGAACTTTCTCATTTTCTCCTGGCAGATTCACGGTGTTCCCAGTCCCGACGGAGAGCGGAGGTCGCCTTGGGCGAGTCGACGGGTCCGGTGCACCTGGTCGTGGCCTGCCACGACGGGCGCGGTCACACGGGCAAGCTCGCCGCGGCCGTGCGGCGGGGCGCCGGTGCGGTCGAGGGCACCGACGTCGTGGCCATCGCGGTCGACGAGATCACCCCTGAGCAGTGGTTCCAGCTCGACGACGCGGACGCCGTCATCTTCGGCGCCCCCACGTACATGGGGTCCGCTTCGGCCGCGTTCCACCGGTTCGCCGAGGCCAGCAGCAGGCGCTGGCTGACCCGCCGCTGGCAGGACAAGCTGGCCGCGGGCTTCACGAACTCGGGCGCGAAGGCGGGGGACAAGTCCGGGACGCTCGGATACTTCACGACCTTCGCGGCCCAGCACGGAATGGTGTGGGTGAACCTCGGCCTGCGTTCCGGCTGGAACTCCACCAAAGGCAGTGAACACGACCTGAACAGGCTGGGCTTCTCCCACGGCGTCGCCGCGCAGTCCAACACCGATGAAGGACCGGAACTGATGCACAAGGCCGATCTCGACACCGCCGAATACCTGGGCCGAAGGGTGGCCACGTACGCGCGGATCGTCGTCGAGGGCAAGCGGGCGCTAGCACTGTGAAAAGGGTTTCCGGCATCGCCGAGGAGCAGCGGAGGAGCACGCGGACCTGGGCGGTCGTCGCCGTGGCGGTCGCCGCCCAGACGCTGCTCTGGCTGGACAACTCCATCCTGAACATCGCGATGGAGACGCTCGCCGACCCGGTGCGCGGCCTCGGCGCGAACGCGGGGGAGCTGGCCTGGGCGAGCAGCTCGTACTCGCTGGTGCTGGCCGCCGCGATGTTCGCGGGCGGGGCGCTCGGCGACCGCTACGGCCCGCGCGCCACCCTGTTCGCGGGCCTGCTGCTGTTCTCGGTCGCGTCCGCGCTGGCGGCGTTCAGCCGCAGCGCCGTGGAGCTGATCGCGACGCGGGGCCTGATGGGGCTGGGCAGCGCGCTGCTCATGCCCGCCACGCTGGCGATCATCGTCCGCACCACGTCGGAGGCCCAGCGGTCCAGGGCCATCGCGCTGTGGGCGTCGGCCAGCGGCCTCGGCGTCGCGCTGGGCCCGGTGCTGGGCGGTGCGCTGCTGGCCCGGTTCTGGTGGGGCTCGGTGTTCCTGATCAACGTGCCGATCGTGCTCGCGTGCCTGGTGGGTGTGGTGCTGTTCGTGCCACGGCTGCGCTTCGCCGACCGGCGACCGCTGGACCCGCTCGGCCTGGTGCTCTCCGTGCTGGGCCTGGGGAGCCTCGTCTACGGGATCATCGAGGGCGGCCAGCGCGCGGACTGGGCGGCCGTCGGCGTGCTCGTGCCGCTCGTGCTCGGCGTCCTGCTGCTGGCCTGGTTCGTGCTGGTGCAGCGCTCCGCCGCGCACCCGAGCTTCGACGTGGGGCTGTTCGCCGTGCGGCAGTTCACCGGCGGCAGCACCGCGCTGCTGTTCACGTTCTTCGGCCTCACCGGCCAGCTGTTCGCCACCGCGTTCTACCTCCAGGGCATCCGCGGCCTGACGCCGCTGGGCGCGGGCCTGGTGATGGTCGCCGCCGCCGTCGGGATCGTGGTCGGCAACCTGGTGTCACCGCGGATCACCGACCACCTCACGGTCCGCTGGACGGTGGTCGGCGGGATGCTGCTGGCCATCGCCACGTTCGCGAGCTACCTGGCGTTCGACCGCGGCACGCCCATCCCGCTGCTGGTGGTGGTGCTCCTGGTGCAGGGCTTCGGCATGGGTCTGATCAGCGCGCCGATCACCACCGCGATGATGGCCGTCCTGCCGCCCCGCGTGGTGGGCGCGGGCTCGGCGATCAACAGCGCCGTGCGGCAGGTCGGCGGCGCGCTCGGCACCGCCGTGCTCGGCTCGGTGCTGACCGCGAGCTACCACCGGGAGATCGCGCCCGCGCTGCCGCGGCTGCCGGACGCCGTCCGCGACCAGGCCGGGGAATCGGCGCAGGGCGCCAGGGCCGTGGCCGCCGCCGTGCGCGAGCCGTGGCTCGTCGACGCCGCGGACCACGCGTTCCTGCAAGCGATGTACACCTCCTCGATCTGGGCGACGCTGCTGTCCCTGGTCGGGGTCGCGTTCGTCATCAGGTGTTTCCGACCGGACAGGTGAGGGCGTCATGGAGTTGGGACTTCGGCATCTTCAGGTCGTCGTCGCGGTGGCCGAGGCGGGCAGCATCAGCCGGGCCGCCGCCGCGTTGCGGATCGCCCAGTCCGGCCTCACCGCGCAGCTGGGCCGGATCGAGCGCGAACTCGGTGCGCCGCTGTTCGTCCGGCGCCCGCACGGGGTGGAGCCGACCGAGCTGGGCACCCACGTCCTGCTCGGCGCGCGGGTGCTGATCGCCAGGTTCGACGACCTCATCGCGTCGGCGCGGACCCGCGCGCACAGCGGGGGTTCCGGCGCCGTGGTGCGGCTGGGCGGGGTGGACAGCCCGTGGATCTCGACCGTCGCGGCGGCGCTGCGCGGGCTGCTGCCGGAGCACGAGCAGGTCACCTACGTGGAGGCGAACTCCGACGCCGTCGTGGAACTCGTGCGCACGGCCCGGCTCGACCTCGCGGTGATCACCGAGTACCCCGACGCGCCGGCGCCCCGCCCGCACCGGCTCGTCGTCCGCGACCTCGGCGTCGAACCGCTGCTGGTCGGCCTGCACGTCGACCACCCCGAGGCGGGGCGCGACCGGCTCCGGCTCGCGCACCTCGCCGAGTACGACTGGATCGCGCCGACCGACAAGGCGGGCGGGCTCCGGCACAGCCTGCGGACGGCGTGCGAGCGCGCCGGGTTCGCGCCCCGGTTCCGCCACTTCGGCACCGACCACGGCACCGCGGCCACCATCGTGGGCTCCGGTACCACCGTCGGCCTGTTCCCGACGAGCACCGGTCCGGTGCCCGGTGTCGTGTTCCGCCACCTGACCGACGAACCCCTGTGGTGCCGGACGATGCTGGCGTGGCAGCTCGGGTCGCCGCTGGCCACCATCGCCGCCGAACTCGTCACCTCCGCCTCGGACGAGCGCTTCCGCGCCCGGCGGCCCGTGCCGCCGTTCCGGGTCGTCGACTACCGCCGGGCGATGTGAAGCCCCGCACCCCTGGCCCAGTACAGGGCCGCGCGCGCCGCCGAGGCGGACTCGCCGCGGGGCAGCGGGATCGCGGGTTGCACGGCGGGCAGGTCCACGGTGAACACCGCGCCCGCGCCGGGTTCGCCCACGGCGGTCACCGTGCCGTCGTGGGCCTCCACGACCTCGCGCACGAGCGACAGGCCGATGCCGAACCGCTGACCGCGCCCGGCCGTGCCGCGGTGCAGGCGCTCGAACAGCGACCGCCCGTCCGCCTGGTCGAAGCCGACCCCGCTGTCGCGCACCGACAGCCGGACCACGGCCGCGGTCGGCGCCTCCAGCGCCACCACGACGGTGCCGCCCGGCGGTGTGTGGCCGATCGCGTTGTCCACCAGGGCGGTCACCACGCGGCGCAGCGCGGATTCCGCGCCGGGCACCAGGAACTGGCCCGGCCCGCGCAGCACCTCCAGCACCAGACCCGTGTCGGCGGCCCTCGCGTCCTCCGCCGCGACCACCTCGTCGGCCACCTCGGCCAGGTCGACCACGTCCGTCCGCGGCTGCTCGCCCGAGAGGGCCGAGCGGAGGATGTCGTCGACCACGTCCCCGAGCTGGCGGGTGCCGTTGACCAGTCGTCTCATCTCGGTCGCCAGCGCCTCCGGGCACTCCAGCGCGTCCGCCTTGCGCGCCAGCAGCTGCGCGCGGGTGTGCAGCTGGGTCAGCGGCGCGCGCAGCTCGTGGCTCGCGTCGGCGACGAACCGCCGCTGCCGGGCCAGCGCCTCGTTCAACGGCGCTATCGCCCTCTCGCACAGGAACCGGCTGGCCGTCGCCACGCCCGCGGCGACCGCCAGCGCGGTCATGAGCAGCGCGACGCCGAACGCGACCAGCAGGTTCCGCCGCTCCATCAGGTGGAACCGCTCGTCGTAGACGACCTGCACGACCTCGTCGCCCCGCCGCTGGGTGAGCACGCTGTAGTGCTGCCCGTCGCGGTCGACCTCCTCGAAGCGCGGCACGTCGGCGTCGCGCAGGCTCTCCACGAGCGGGAAGCCCGCGGGCAGACCGGGCGTCCCGGCCACCACGCCGTCGCGCTCGACGACCAGCCAGGTGCACGCGGGCGGGCTGGACAGCGACGAGTGCGCCACCGTCCACAGCAGGTCGCGGCGGGTGTCGTTCTCGCGCATGTTCGCGGTGACGAGGAAGATGACGCACTCGACGAGCAGCACGATCACCGTGGTCAGCAGCGTGAGCCGAGCGGTGAGCGACCAGCGGGCCCTGCCGAGCGCGGCGCGTTCCGGCGTGATCACGGTCATCAGACCGACCCCGCGCGGTAGCCGAGACCGTGCACGGTGCGGATGGCCTCGCGCCCGAGCTTGCGGCGCAGGTAGTGCACATATGTGTCCACTATGGACTCCGAGGTGGCTTCCGGGAACACCTGCGTGCGCAGGTCCGTCCGGCGGCAGATGGCGTTGGGGGCGACGGCGAGGGTGCGCAGCAGCTCGCACTCGCGCGCGGAGAGCTTGACCACGCCACCCCGCGACGTGAGCACCTCGCGGTGCCGCAGGTCGAGGTGGCCCTGGCCGAGCGGGAGCAGGTCCGTGTGCTCCAGGTGTCTTCGGTGCAGCGCCCGCACCCTGGCGATCAGCTCGTCCAGGTCGAACGGCTTGCCGAGGTAGTCGTCCGCCCCGGCGTTCAGCCCGCGCACCCGTTCGGCGACCTCGCCGCGACCGGTCAGCACCAGGATCTTCGCGGTCACGCCGACCCGCCGCAGCCGGACCATCAGGTCGAGGCCGTCGATCGCGGGCAGGCCCCGGTCCAGCACCATGATGTCCGGCTTGCGGCTCAGCGCGAGGTGCAGCCCCTGCTGCCCGTCCAGCGCCACGTCGACCTCGTAGCCCTCGCTCGCGAACAGCTCGGCCAGCATGGCCGCCGTCTCCTGGTCGTCCTCGACGACGAGCAGTCGGATCGGCTCCGGCGCCTCAGCGGGGTTTGGCACGCTGACCACTGTGGCAGTTCCGCGCCGCGCCCACAGCCCCTATCTCACTCGGCGTCGCGGTGGTAATACGGACCGCGACGACCGGCGTACCTGCGCTTACCCGGTGACCACCTTGTACAGGACGGTCGTGGGCGCGAGTTTCCCTTCGGGATCGAGCGCGAAGTCCGGGATCACGCCGACGGTCGTCCACCCCAGCGAGGTGTACATCCCCTCGGCGGGGCTGCCGGTCTCGGTGTCCAGCACCAGCAGCGTGACGCCCGCGTCGGCCGCGCCGCGCTCGGCGGCGCCCATCAGCGCGCGACCGATCCCCCGGCCGCGCGCGGACCGGTGCACCAGCAGTTTCGCCAGTTCCGCGCGGTGGCGCGCGTTCGGCATCGTCGCCAGCCGGACCTGGACGGTGCCGACGACCCGGCCGTCGACCCGCGCGGTCCACAGCAGCAGCGTGCCGTCCGCGACGGCGGGCGCCAGGCCCGACCACCACTCGACGGCCGCCGCGCGCTCCAGGCCCGCCAGGAAGCCGACGGACGCGCCGCCCCCGACCGCGTCCAGCAGGACGTCGGCGAGTTCGCCGGACGGCACGTCCGCCGTGACCCGCGTGATCACGGCTGGGAGTGCTCGTGCAGCAGCAGCATCGTGTACGCCGCGATCGACTGCGCGTCGGTGATCTCGCCGCGGGTGATCATCGCCTCGAACTCGCCCCGCGCGAACCACGCCGAGCGCATGTCCTGCTCCTCGTGCTCCCGCTCGTGGAAGCCCTCGACGAGCCGGGTGGCGAGGAACACCCTGCCGCGCTGGCTCGTCATGCCGGGGGCCACGTCCAGGACGCCCAGCTCGACCATCTCCCCGGCCCGCAGACCGGTCTCCTCGCGCAGCTCGCGCTCCGCCAGCACCGCGGGCGACTCCTCGGCCCGGTCCGGCGCGGTGCCCTGCGGGAACTCCCAGCGCCGCATCCCGATCGGGTACCGGTACTGCTCGACCAGCCTCACCCGTTCGCCGTCCAGCGGGATGACCAGCGCGAAGTCCGGTTTGTCCACCACTCCGTAGATGCCGGTGCTGCCGTCCGCGCGGCGGATCGGGTCCTCCCGCACGGTCATCCACGCGTTCGCGTACACCTGACGCGATCCGAGCGAGTCCACGTTCACACTCCCCTTGCCTGCGCCGACCGCCGACGCCCGTAGCCGAAGTACACCACCAGGTCCGCGCCGCGCGGGCTCGGCGGGCGGCAGCGGTCCGGGGGCCGGTACGGCGAGCGACGGTACCTGGCTGTGGATCTCCCGTGGCACCCCGTAGCCTGTCGCGGGTGCGTCTCGTCATCGCTCGCTGCCAGGTCGACTACGTCGGCAGGCTCACCGCTCATCTGCCGATGGCCAACCGACTCCTGCTGATCAAGGCGGACGGGTCCGTGTCCATCCACTCGGATGACCGCGCCTTCAAGCCGCTGAACTGGATGAGCCCCCCGTGCTGGCTCATCGAGGACCCCGGGATGTGGATCGTCCAGAACAAGGCGGGCGAGAAGCTGATCATCACCTTGGAAGAGGTGATGCACGACTCGAAGCACGAACTGGGTCCCGAGCCCGGCCTGGTGAAGGACGGGGTCGAGTCGGACCTGCAGAAGCTGCTGGCCGAGCACGTGCAGACGCTCGGCGAGGGCTGGTCGCTGGTCCGCCGCGAGTTCCCCACCCCCATCGGCCCCGTGGACCTGATGTGCCGGGACGAGAAGGGCGTGTCCGTCGCCGTGGAGATCAAGCGGCGCGGCGAGATCGACGGCGTCGAGCAGCTGACCCGGTACCTGGAGCTGCTGAACCGGGACCCGCTGCTGGCACCCGTGCGGGGGATCTTCGCGGCGCAGCAGATCAAGCCGCAGGCGCGCGTGCTGGCGGAGGACCGGGGGATCCGGTGCGTGATCCTCGACTACGACGCGCTGCGCGGCATCGAGTCGGACGAGTTCCGGCTGTTCTGATCGTCGAGCCCGCCCCCGGTGCCGGGGGCGGGTCGCCGGCTCATCCGCGGTAGCCGTTCCAGCCGCTCCTGGCGTCGACCGCGTGCTGGTGGCTCGGCGGGGTCGGCCTCGGGGTCGCCGACGGCGGTGACCAGGCCTGCGGGGTGCGCATCGGGGTCGGTTCCGGGGGCCGCGGCGCCTGGTCCGGCCGTCGCGCGGGCAGCTGGGCCCTGAGCAGCATCGTCAGCTGGGTGCGCACGTCGTCCAGCGGGCGGGTGGACGACGCCGCCCGCGACAGGACGATGGCGCCCTCCAGCGCGCTCAGGGTGAACGTGGCCAGCGACGCCGCCGCGGGCTGCGGCAGGCCCGCCCGCACCAGCACGCCGGTGAAGCGGCTCTCCCACGCGGCGAACACCCGGCCCGCCGCGGGCGACGGGGCGAGGGCCGCGGCGAGCACGGGGCAGCCCGACGTGTGGTCCGAGGTGTTGAGCTCGTGCTCCCACCAGGTGACGAGGCCGTCGACCATGTCGACCGGGTTGTCGTCGAAGGTGTCCAGCAGGGCCACCATCTGGCGCCCGGCCTCCTTCGTGGCCTGCTCGACCAGTTCCGCCTTGCCGCCGGGGAAGTGCTGGTAGATGGACTGCCTCGCGGTGGAGCTGTGGCTGAGCAGGTCGGTCAGGCCGGTGGCGTGGACACCCCTCCTGCGGATCAGGGCGATGGTGCTGTCGATCAAGCGCTCTCGTGGGCCTGCGGTCATGTCCCGTCCAAACTGTCGGCCGGTGCGGTCCTCCGGTGCTGGGTGGTGCGGGGGGAGAGGCTTGTCCTGGACTGGCGTCCGGATCTGCAACATCGCGGTCGACGACCTCCGTTCCCTGGTCGGGCGGTTCAGCTCGCTCTGGCTCGTTGACGTTCGGGGTCCAGCAGGTACCGGCGGACCGGCAGGGGGCGCAGCCACTTCCCGACGGCCTTGCGGACCCTGGCCACGGTCCGCCGCCGTACCCGTCTT
The DNA here is from genome assembly GCF_057122925.1 of Umezawaea sp. Lineage (NCBI taxonomy): Bacteria > Bacillati > Actinomycetota > Actinomycetes > Pseudonocardiales > Pseudonocardiaceae > Umezawaea > Umezawaea sp. The sequence continues at coordinate 38,066 of NZ_DBNGPQ010000181.1, forward strand.
CGGTGCAGGCGGCGGCTCAGCGCCGCCGCCGCCGCTGCCGCCGCCGCGACCAGCAGCGCCGAGATCACCCAGGAAGCCGTCATGACGCCTCACCTCGTCGAGTGGCCCGACTCGAATGGCCCCTCCGGCGTTCAGGACGCCTGCCCGGACAGGTCGTCGGCGGCGTGCGCCGGGGTGCGGCCGTGCTTCACGACGCGCACGGTCGACGGCTGGTACAGCTCCTCCAGGACCCGGTACACGGTGTCGCGCCCCAGGTCCAGGTGCGCGGAGAGGTGGTCGGCCAGGTCGCCGAGGTCCGACGTCGTCGGCGAGCCGAGCCGGGACGCGAGCATCGCCGTCTCCTCGTCGGTGAGGTCGAGGCCGCCGTCGCGCATCGCGAGCCTGGTCAGCACCCCGCCGATGACGTCGAGCTTGTGGTCGATCGTGGTGAGGCGCTGCTCGTGGTGCTCGAACTGGCGGCCGTTGAAGCTCTCGCCGGGCACGCCCGCGCTCATCGACATGATCCGGTCGTACATGCGCTCCTGCTGCCAGGGTTCCAAGCCCATCAGGAAGTCGTCTCCTTCGAAGGCGTCGAGATCGACGTACGCCTTGAGCAGGTCGGCCTCGATCCGGCCGGGGAAGATGCGCTCGCCGTCGGAGCGGTGGAACGCGATGCCGTCGCGCACACCGGTTTCCGGGCCGCGCAGCACGAACCCGGCCGCCGCGCCGATGTCCTGGGCGACGTGCACGAGGTCGGCGTAGCCGGAGCACCACGTGCGGTCGAAGCCGATGACGTCCGCGACGCCGTCCAGGTAGGACAGCGCGGTGGACAGGGGGATCTCGTCGCGGTCGACCTCGTCGAGCCTGCGGTCGCAGGTGAAGATCAGGGGCAGGTTCTCGGGGTAGCCCTCGATGCGCGCGTCGGCGAGCGCCGCGCGGGCGTGCGCCTGGCCCGCGTCCCAGCCGCCCGCGAAGTCGTCGGTCCCGACGCGGTGCCGCAGCAGCACCACCCGGCCCGCCGCGCGGTGGCGGTCGAGCGAGCCGGGGTAGTGGCTCACGCACTTCGGGCTCGCCGGGTAGCCGATGCCCCGGATCAGGAAGCGGACGTCGTAGCCACCGCCCTTCGTGTACTCGTCCAGTTCCCACGGGGTCAGTTCCCGTGCCGAGTACGCGGCACCGTTCGCGGTCAGGAGGGGCACATCGATCACCTCACGTCACTGTGCGTTGGCTACGACGGGAAGTACGGGGATGTGCGGTGTCGCGTTCAAATCCCGACTGGGCGATCACTGATCAGCGCGCAGGTCCGAGGTGAACTAGCGTCCGGTCGAGGCAGTGGCAACGCTCTGCGGTAGCGTCCACTCCTGATGCTTTTTGTGTGAGTTTGTTGGTTTGGTTGGCTCGTTCGGGGAGGTGGGCCCTGGTGCCCGTGCTGGCTCAGGCGGATCTTCGGCTGGACGCGAATCCGCTCGACTACATCCTGCTGGTCATCTACTTCGCGGTGGTCCTGGGCATCGGTGTGATGGCGAGACGCTCCGTCTCGACGAGCCTGGACTTCCTGCTCTCCGGCCGTTCGCTACCCGCGTGGGTGACGGGCCTGGCGTTCATCTCGGCCAACCTCGGCGCGATCGAGCTGCTGGGCATGGCGGCGAACGGCGCGCAGTACGGCCTGCCGACCGTGCACTACTACTGGATCGGCGCGATCCCGGCCATGGTCTTCCTCGGCCTGGTGATGATGCCGTTCTACTACGGCTCGAAGGTCCGCAGCGTCCCCGAGTTCCTGCGCCGCCGCTTCGGCACCGGCGCCCACCTCGTCAACGCGCTGAGCTTCGCGCTCGCCCAGGTGCTGATCGCGGGCGTCAACCTCTACGCGCTGGCGCTGCTGCTGAACCTGCTGCTCGGCTGGCCGATCCCGCTGTCGATCGTGATCGCCGCGCTGGTCGTGCTGACCTACACCACCCTCGGCGGTCTGTCGGCCGCGATCTACAACGAGGTGCTCCAGTTCTTCGTGATCGTCGCGGCCCTGCTGCCGCTGACGATCGTCGGCCTGCACAAGGTCGGCGGCTGGAACGGGCTGGTCGACAAGCTGACCGCGAAGGGCGCCGGTGAGGAGCTGGGCGCCTGGCCCGCGACCGAGCTGACCGGCATCTCGAACCCGGTGCTCAGCGTGATCGGCATCGTGTTCGGCCTCGGCTTCGTGCTCTCGTTCGGCTACTGGACGACGAACTTCGCCGAGGTCCAGCGGGCGCTGTCGGCGAAGAGCATGTCGGCCGCGCGGCGCACGCCGATCATCGGCGCGTTCCCCAAGGCGCTGATCCCGTTCGTCATCATCATCCCCGGCATGATCGCCGCCGTGGTGATCCCGCAGGTGCAGGCGCTCAACGAGGGCGGCGACTCCGGCGGCATCACCTACAACGAGACGCTGCCGCTGCTCATCCGCGAGCTGCTGCCCAACGGCATGCTCGGCATCGCGATCACCGGTCTGCTGGCGTCGTTCATGGCCGGTGTGGCCGCGAACGTCAGCTCGTTCAACACGGTCTTCACCTACGACCTATGGCAGGACTACGTCAAGAAGGACCGGCCGGACGAGTACTACCTGCGGGTCGGCCGCCTCGCGACGATCGGCGGCACGATCATCGCGATCGGCACGGCGTTCATCGCGTCGGGCTACGGCAACATCATGGACTACATCCAGGCGCTGTTCTCGTTCTTCAACGCGCCGCTGTTCGCCACGTTCATCCTGGCCATGTTCTGGAAGCGGATGTCGGCGGCGGCCGGTTGGGCCGGCCTGGTCGCGGGCACGGTCGCGGCGGTCGCGGTGTTCGTGCTCGCGGAGACGGGCGTGCTCGACCTGCCGGGCCAGGGCGCCAGCTTCCTCGGCGCCGGGGTGGCGTTCGCGGTCGACATCGTGGTCAGCGTGGTCGTGACGTCGTTCACCCGGCCGGTGCCGGAGGAACGGCTGGTCGGGCTGGTCTACAGCCTGACGCCCAAGTCGGAC